>JAIYAB010000165.1 GCA_027489275.1 Hyphomicrobiales bacterium | reverse complement strand
GTCCATGTCGCCGAACCAGGTCAGCGACAGCGTGCGCGGGATCGGCGTCGCCGTCATCACAAGCACATCCACCGCAGCGCCCTTGCGTGACAGGGCAAGGCGCTGGTGCACCCCGAAGCGGTGCTGCTCGTCGACGACGGCGAGGCCGAGGTCGCGGAACTGCACGCCCTCCTGGAACAGCGCGTGGGTGCCGAAGACGATGTCGATCCCGCCGCCCTCCAGCGCTGCCAGCGTCTTTAGCCGCGCGGCGCCCTTGTCACGGCCGGTCAGCAGGCCCACCCGAAGCCCCGCCGCCTCGGCGACGGGACGCAGACGCTCGAAGTGCTGGCGGGCGAGGATCTCCGTCGGCGCCATCATGGCTGCCTGCGCTCCCGCCTCCACCGCGACCGCCATGGCGAGAAGCGCGACGACGGTCTTGCCGGCGCCGACGTCGCCCTGCAGCAGCCGCAGCATCCGCTCCGGCGCGGCCAGGTCGGCGCGGATCTCCTCGACGGCGGACGACTGCGCGCCGGTGAGCGAATAGGGCAGGGCGCGCAGGATGGCGTCAGTGATCCGACCCGTCCCCGAGAGCGCCCGCCCGGCGGCACGCTTCATGGTCTGGCGCACGAGCAGCAGGGCGAGCTGGCTCGCCAGCAGTTCGTCATGGGCGAGGCGCTGGCGGAAGGGCGACGTGGGGCCGATGTCGGCCTCCGCGCGGGGCCGGTGCAGCGCGGTCAGCGTGTCGGCGAAGGTCGGCCAGCCGCGGGAGGCCAGATGCGATGGCTCCTGCCATTCGGGCAGCGGCGGAAGCCGCTCCAGCGCCGCGGCGGCGGCGCGGGCGATGACGGAAGGGAAGAGCCCCTCGGTGGCCCCGTAGACCGGCTCGAACGGAGGAAGCCTGGCGAGCCCCGCCGCGTCGAGCACGCGGTCGGGATGCACCATCTGGCGACGGCCGTCCCACAGTTCGATCCGGCCGGACACCCAGCGCGTCTCCCCCACGGGCAGCAGCTTCTGCATCCGCTGGGCGCTCGTGTTGAAGAACACGAGCGTGACGTCCCCGGTGTCGTCGGCGACGAGCACCTTGTAGGGAGCCCGCGAGCGGCCCGGCGGCGAGGCCCGGTGCTGCTCGACCACCACCTCCAGCGTCACCATCGCGTCGACCGGCGCGTCGACGATGCGGGGCCTGGTGCTCCGGTCGATCACGGCGTGAGGCAGGTGGAACAGCACGTCCACCACCCGCGCCTCGCGGCCGGTCTCGCCGAGCAGCCGGTCGAACAGCGGCGACAGCTTCGGCCCGATGCCGGGCAGGGCGGTTACGCCTGCAAACAGCGGATTGAGGAGGCTCGGGCGCATGGTGCTCGACTCGTGACGGGACGCTTCATTCTACGCCGGAAGCCGACGGAGCGCCGCCCCCGGCGCGGCTGTGGCGCGGCTGCAACAAGCGGATCGAATTGGCCCGGGCGGCAGGCTCGCCGCCGCCCTGCCGCGATCCCGCCACAAACTGAGCCCAGCCTCGGACCATCAACAAGTTCCTGAAATAACAGGGTAAGCGGGTGGGTGAAGCGTCGGTCGGCAACGGCTGGCGACGTTTCGCCGCGTTCATGCTGCGTCAACCGCAGCATGGCCTCTTGGTCTGGGACGGCATGGAAGATCGGGCGAGGCGGCGCGTTCACGTGGTGACAGGAATGGCACGGCACTGCATCCGGCGCGACGGCGCGGCCGGGCATCCAATTGAGGCGGCGGCCCGGACGGGTTGCCGCAAAACCGGCCCGAATTCGAACCGCTTCGACTGCACCGACGGCGCAATCGGCATCTACGCTGATGGCACTCGAATAGTCGGCGCTCCGGACGCTGGCGATGGTGGTGGACGGTGGTGATTGCGATGCGCCTGGGTAACCGGTTTTCCCGCCCCGCGTTGGCGATCCTCGCCGCCGGGTGCTTCGTCATGACCTCCCCGGCGTCGGCCCTCGACGCCAAGTCGCAGGCCCCGGCGTCGATCCCCTTGCCCGAAAAGGCGATCAAGCCCGGAAGCGATGCAGCGGCGGCAATCGGTCGCCCTGGCGCCGACAAGGGCGGTCCGCTCCAGTCCCTCGAGTTTGCCGCCAGCCAGGGCAACGCGCTGGCGATGATGAAGCTCGGCCAGATGTATGCCGACGGCGATGGCGTGCCGCGCGACGACGTTCGCGCTTTCGAACACTTCAAGTCGATCTACGACCGCTATTCCGACGAATCGGAGGATTCGCCGAACGCTCCCGCAGTGGCCAAGGCCTATGTGGCGCTCGGCTCCTATCTCGTCGGCGGCATTCCCAACAGCTACGTCCGCCCCAATCCGGGTCGCGCCCGCGAGCTGTTCGACTACGCGGCGACGATCTTCGGCGACCCCCACGCCCAGTACAATCTCGCCATGCTGCAGTTCGACGGCGTCGGCGGCCCCAAGGAGCCGCGCAAGGCGGTCCGGTGGCTGAACCTCGCGGCGCAGAAGGGGCACGTGCAGGCGCAGGCCGTGCTCGGCAACGTGCTGTTCTTCGGCGATTCCGCGAAGGGGCAGAAGGCGCGCGGCCTGATGTGGCTCATGCTGGCCAGCGACGGGGCCGACCAGCAGCGCGACAAGTGGATCCTCGATCTCATGGCCAAGGCGACGTCCCAGGCGACCGAGGCCGACCGGGCGCGCGCGCTCGACATGATCGAGCAGCAGTTCCGCCGCCGGTCCTGACCCGCTCCCGGACCCGGCCGGGCCGCGTCAGAGCCGCAGGTCGGCGATGACCGGCACGTGGTCGGACGGCTTCTCCCAGCTGCGCACGTGCTTGTCGATGCGGCAGCTGGCGAGCCGGTCCGTCGCTTCCGGCGACAGGAGCAGGTGGTCGATCCTGATGCCGTTGTTCTTCTGCCAGGCGCCGGCCTGGTAATCCCAGAAGCTGTACTGCCCCTCCCGGATATCGCAGGCGCGGAATGCATCGGTGAGGCCGAGCGCGACGAGTTCGGTGAACTTCGCCCGCGTCTGCGGCAGGAACAGCGCATCCCCGGCCCAGGCGACGGGATCATGGACGTCGCGAGGCGTCGGGATGACGTTGTAGTCGCCGGCCAGCACCAGCGGCTCCTCGAGGGCGAGGAGGTCCTTCGCGTGGCGGATCAGGCGGTCCATCCAGGCGAGCTTGTAGGGGTATTTCTCCGTGTCGGGCGGGTTGCCGTTCGGCAGGTAGATCGAGGCGATCCGCACGACGCCCGAGTCCGTCGAGAACACGCCCTCGATGTACCTAGACTGGACGTCCTCCTCGTCGCCGGGCAGACCGCGGCGGATCTCGTCGAAGGGGCGCTTCGAGAGCAGGGCGACGCCGTTGAAGGTCTTCTGGCCATGGGTGGCGACGTTGTAGCCCAGCGCCTCGATCTCGGCCGTCGGAAAGGCCTCGTCGACGCATTTGATCTCCTGGAGGCACACAACGTCCGGCTGGGCCTCGCCCAGCCAGGCGACAAGGTGGTCGATGCGCTGCTTGACCGAGTTGACGTTCCAGGTGGCGATGCGCATGGGGGCCTCGGGCTGCGGCGGGCGGAGCGAACGGCTGGGACCGGCAAACTAGGCGGGCGCGGCCGTCGCGCCAAGGGGCGTCCGACGCCGTGCCGTTGGCGTGGGCCGGGCCCGCGTCTATGGTCCGCGCCGAGGGAGCCCGGCGATGACGCCGGGACCGGGACGGAGACTCGATGTGCTGGTCACCATCGTCGGCTTTGCCATCGTCTCGGCTGACGACCGGATCGCCGACGCCGCCGGGGCGATGCCGGAGGCGCTGAAAAACGACGCGGACTGGACCCGCTTCCAGGCGGAACTCGATGCCAGTGCCATCACTGTGCTCGGCCGCCTCGGGCACGAGGCGCACGGCAATCCGCGCGGTCGGCTGAGGATGGTGGTTTCGGCGTCGGTTGCAGACCTCGAACGACGCTCCGAAGGCTGGTGGTGGAATCCCGCGGGCCTGCCCTGGCACGAGGCCATCTCCCGTGTCCTGCCCGACGGCGGGCGGGTGGCGGTGCCGCGCGGGCAGGGCGTCTTCGACCTGTTCCGCGCCATCGGCTACGACGAATTCCACCTCACTACGGCAAGGATGGTGCAGCTTCCCGACGGCCGCGGCGTCTTTGCGGCGGTCGATGCCGGTGACGCGGCGGCGGAAGTGCTTGCGCGGGACGGTCTCGCGCCGGGCGAGGCCATTCCCGTCGATCCCGCCGCGTCGATCGACCTGACGGTGTGGAAACGCTCCCGCCGGGGCCTTTAGCTCAGAGCGGACGCGGCAGCTTGCAGGCGTCGACGGCCCTCAGGGCCTTCTCGCGGCCGGCGTCGTCGAAGTAGCTCTTCTCCTGGAAGTGCGCGAACTCGGCCTTGTTGAGGCGGTCAACGGTGCGGTTCGCGTAGCAGGTGCAGGCCGAGGAGAGCTGGGCCCCGTCGAGGCCGCTCGATTTTGCCCACTGCTTGCTGCACCCCTCGGCGACATAGACCTTCGCCTGCGATCGAGTCATCGAGCGCGTGTCTGGATCGGGCTGCGGCGGGAAGTTGGATGAGGACGCGCCGGCGAAGGCGGAACCCGTCGCGAGCAGGAGGGCGAAGGCGGCAGGCAGGAGGGCGCGCATCTCGTAGTCCCCGTTCGATTCGACACCGCATGTCGAGGGTCGAGGTTTCGACCGTGCGATCCGGGCCGTCAAGGCCGAACAGGATCAGGAGGCCGCCGGGACCAACCTGCGGATGCGGGCCCGGTTGTCATGGAAGGCCGCGCCGCCGAAGGGAGCGGGGGAATCCGCGCCGGTCAGGTGGTTGATCCCCCGCCCGTCCTCATAGGCGTCGTCCGGCCAGATCGACTCGGCGATGAGCACGCCGCGCCGCACCGCGTCTGTGATCCGGGCGGCGATGGCGATGGCGCCGCGTTCGGTCTCCAGGCCGATGCGCTCGCCGTCGGCGATGCCGAGGTCCGCCGCATCGAGCGGGTTGACCATGACCGTCGGCTTCTCCTCCCGGGCAAGCGAGGTCGGCGTCTCGGTGAAGGTCGAGTTGAGGAAGTTGCGCGCCGGGCTCGTAGCGAGCCGGAAGGGGAAGGCGGCGTTCGCCTCCTCGATCACGCCCCAGTGGTCGGGCAAAGCGGGCATGCTGTCCACCGGCCCCATCGGCCCGGCATTGGCGAAGGGCACCTTCGGCCAGTCCGGCTTGAAGCGGAAGCGCTTGTCGGGCCACGCGAAGCCCCTGACGTAATGGGCCTCGTCGAAGGAGGGCTGGCAGTCGATGTATCGCTTCTCCTCCAGCTCGGCCAAATTGCCCCAGCCGGAGTTCTGCAGCGTCCAGTCGATGATCTCGCGCGGGCTCATGTCGAAGCCGCGGTGCGTGGCGCCGACGCGCCCGGCGATGCCGCTGATCACCTCGTGGTTCGATCGGCACTCCCCCGGCGGCTCGATGAGCTTGAGGCCGAGCGCGATATACTGGTGGCCCCCGCCGGCATAGATGTCGTCGTGCTCCATGAACATGGTCGCCGGCAGCACGATGTCGGCGCGCATCGCCGTCTCGGTCATGAACTGCTCGTGGACGACCGTGAACAGGTCGTCGCGCGCGAAGCCCTGCTTCACCAGCCCCTGTTCGGGAGCCACGGAAGCCGGGTTCGTGCTCTGCACCAGCAGCGCCTTCACCGGCGGGCCGCCGAGCAGGGCGTCGGGGTCGCCGGTGAGGATACGCCCGATCTTGGACTGGTCGAGCTGGCGCGTCGTGCCGTCGACGACGTCGAGGCCCTCGATCAGGCTCTTGCGCCAGTGGTAGATCGCGCCGTTGTTGTGGAATGCGCCGCCGCCCTCGTACTGCCAGGCGCCGATGACGGTGGCGATGCAGGACGCCGCGTGCATGTTCACTGCACCGTTGCGCTGGCGAGAGAAGCCGTAGCCGAGGCGGAAGAAGGTGCGCTTCGTGGTGCCGACGAGGCGCGCGAAGGCCTCGATCTCGGCCTCCGAAAGGCCGGTGATCGCGGCGGCCCAGGCAGGGGTGCGCGTCTTCAGGTGCTGTTCGAGCTCGTCCGGGCAATCACTGAAGCGGGCGAGGAAATCGCGGTCCGCGAGGCCGTCACGGAACAGCACGTGCATGACCGCGCAGGCCAGCGCTCCATCCGTACCGGGACGAAGCACGAGGCCCATGTCGGCCTGCTTCACGGTGGCGTTGTCGTAGATGTCGATGACGACGATCTTCGCGCCGCGCTCCTTGCGGGCGCGGACGGCGTGGGTCATCACGTTGACCTGCGTCGCCACCGCGTTGGTGCCCCAGATCACGACGCAATCGGCCTTCGCCATCTCGCGCGGGTCGGGGCCGGCAAGGCGCCCGGTGCCGGCGATGAAGCCCGGCCAGGACGTGTTGATGCAGATCGTCGAGAAGAATCGCGAATAGCCCTTGGCATGCGCCAGCCGCTTGATGCCGTCGCGCATGACGAGGCCCATCGTGCCGGCATAGTGGTAGGGCCACACCGATTGCGCCCCGAAATCCCGCTCGGCGGCGAGGAAGCCCTCGGCGACCCGGTCCAGCGCCTCGTCCCAGGAGATCCGCTCGAACTGGCCCGACCCCTTCGGGCCGACCCGGCGCAGCGGATGCAGCAGGCGCTCGCGGTGGTGGACGCGCTCGGCGTAGCGGGCCACCTTCGCGCAAATGACGCCGGCCGTGTAGGTCTGACCCTCGGCTCCGTAGACGCGGCCGATCCGCGCGCCGTCGATGACGTCGATCTCCAGGGCGCAAGCCGACGGGCAGTCGTGCGGGCACACCGAGGGGCGGCGCACGATAGTGCCGGAGAGGGGCTGGCCAGAGACGGCGGGGACGGGGGCGTTCATCGGCATCCTCGGGTTTCAACGAAAAGGGGCGGCCGAAGCCGCCCCGCTGTCAAGGCCCGGTCGGGGCTCTCAGCCGACGATCTCGTTGCCGGCGAAGAACTGCGCGATCTCGATCGCGGCCGTCTCCGGGGCGTCGGAGCCGTGGACGGAGTTCTCGCCGACGGACTTCGCGAAGAGCTTGCGGATGGGGCCGTCGGCGGCGTTGGCCGGGTTGGTCGCGCCCATCACCTCCCGGTACTTCGCGATGGCGTTCTCGCCCTCGAGCACCTGCACCACGACGGGAGCGGAGATCATGAAGTCGACGAGCTCGCCGAAGAAGGGGCGCTCCTTGTGGACGCCGTAGAAGGTCTCGGCCTGCTGGCGGGTCATGTGGATGCGCTTCTGCGCGACGATGCGCAGGCCCGCCGCCTCGATGACCTGGTTCACGGCGCCGGTGAGGTTGCGGGCGGTCGCGTCGGGCTTGATGATGGAAAAGGTGCGCTGCAGCGCCATCGGTGGTTCCTTCGTGTCTTGCCGGGGGGTGACTTGCCGGGGGTGTCTTGCCGGTGTGGCCCGAACCCGTGTCCTGAGGTGCGCGGCTTATAGCCAAGCCGCGTGACGGCCACAAGGCGGCGCGCGGGCGCGGGGGCGGAGGCTTGATAGTCGCAGCGATTGCGGAACGGGGAGACGTGGGCATGGACAAGGCGCGATACGTGACGCTGGCGGGCTACAACCGGTGGGCCAATGGCCTGATCTACGGGGCTGCCGCCGCCCTGGCGGACGCCGACTACCGTGCCGACCGGGGCGCATTCTTCCGGTCGGTGCACGGCACGCTGAACCACATTCTCGTCGGCGACCGCATCTGGCTCAACCGCTTCACGGGCGAGGGCGTGCCGCCGGCCGCGCTCGACCAAATCCTGTTCGATGACCTCGCCGCGCTGCGATCGGCGCGGGAAGCGGAGGACGAGCGGATCGTCCGCTGGATCGGCGGGTTGACACCCGAGGCGCTCGACGGCCCCTTCCGCTACGTGCGGGCCGCCGACGGCAAACGCTACGAGCAGCAACTCGGCCCGGCGCTCGACCACTTCTTCAACCACCAGACGCACCATCGCGGACAGGTCCACGCCCTGCTGACCGGGTTGACGGGCGAAGCCCCGAGCCTCGACCTGGTCGCCTACATGCGCGACGTCGGCCTCGGCGGATTCCGGATGCTGGATTGACGCCCCGGGACGGGGCGACTGCGGCCGGACGAGGGGCGGCCCCTCATCCGGCCTTCGGCCACCTTCTCCCCGCTCGGCGGGGAGAAGGCGCTCGCCCGCACTGATCGAGCGGACCTCCCCTGCGGCGTTTCGGCATCGTCATGGTCTTGCGCGTCCTGCCGCGTCTTTTCACGTGACCCGCCATGATGGAGCGCGCCTTCTCCCCGTTCGACGGGGAGAAGGTGCCCGAAGGGCGGATGAGGGGCGCCAACGGTTGCGGGCCCCGCCGGGTGGGGGCTGATGAACGGGGATGTCTCGTCGGTCCTGCGGGGTGGCGCGGATCGGCGGCGGGTCGGCGTCCCCGGCGGGATGCCGGGAGGGTGAAGAAGGGACCGGGCGACGTCTTGCCGCCGCCGATCCGCGCACACTGCTGTTCGGCTTGCTTCGCAACACGCCAGGACCCGACCGTGATCCTGCAGCCTGCCGGCGCCACGTGC
>JAIYAB010000078.1 GCA_027489275.1 Hyphomicrobiales bacterium | reverse complement strand
TTCTGTCGAAGTACGATTTCCCCGGCGACGACATCCCGATCGTCAAGGGCTCGGCCAAGGTGGCGCTGGACAACGGCGACAAGGCGGTGGGCCATGACGCGATCCTGAAGCTGATGGCCGAGGTGGACCGCTACATTCCGCAGCCGGACCGTCCGAAGGACCAGCCGTTCCTGATGCCGGTTGAGGACGTGTTCTCGATCTCGGGCCGCGGCACGGTGGTGACGGGTCGCATCGAGCGCGGCATCGTCAAGGTGGGCGAGGAAATCGAGATCATCGGCCTGAAGCCGACGATCAAGACGACGGTGACGGGCGTGGAGATGTTCCGCAAGCTGCTCGACCAGGGCGAGGCGGGCGACAACGTGGGCTGCCTGCTGCGCGGGACGAAGCGCGAAGAGGTGGAGCGCGGCCAGGTTCTGGCCAAGCCCGGCTCGGTGAAGCCGCACACGAAGTTCACGGCGGAAGCCTACATCCTGACGAAGGAGGAGGGCGGTCGCCACACGCCGTTCTTCACGAACTACCGCCCGCAGTTCTACTTCCGCACGACGGACGTGACCGGCATGGTCAAGCTTCCCGAGGGCACGGAGATGGTGATGCCGGGCGACAACGTGACGATGGAGGTCGAGCTGATCGCCCCCATCGCCATGGAGGAGAAGCTGCGCTTCGCCATCCGCGAAGGCGGCCGAACCGTCGGCGCAGGCGTCGTCGCCACGATCATCGCGTGATGCGGTGACGCCGGGCCACGCCCGGCGTTAACCGTGCGTTGACTACAATTTCATCGGGCCGGTTCTGCTTCGTCGGGATCGGCCCGAATTGCGTCGTCCAGGTTGCAGCCCGAGTGTGTGACAGCCGGCGATTCGTGGCGCTCCCCAAGGGCTTCCGGAACAACGAGAGCATTGCTCTCCAGTCGTTCCGGACACTCCCTTGGCCCCTGACTTGCGCCGACTGCTGCTCGTCATCCTGCTGACCGGCCCGTCTGCCTCCCTGGCCGCCGATCCGCCAGCCCGGCTATGGCCTCACGATGGAGGAGCGGCCATCGCCAGGCATGGCGGTGAGGCGGCGCGGCCCGATCCCGGGGTCACCGGATCGCTGGCGTCCCCGATGCAGAAGGGCGACGACCCCCTGTCGAAGCTCAAGACCATGCTCGCCACGGGACGTTACGAGACGCTCCTCGACCGGTGGGCGGAGGTCGCGCCGGCCCTGCGCGTTCCGTGGGCCCGAAAGCTGCTGATGGACGGAGGCTCCACCGCCGTCGCCGCTCCGCTCGCGCGCGACCTCTGGCTTGCCGGATTCGGAGACGGAGTGATTGCGGATCCGAAACTCGAGGCGTTGCGGGTTCTTTTCTATACCTATCTCCGTTATCGGATCGACGGCGAGCGTTGCAGCGACCAGTCCGGCCCCGGCGACTTGCTGCGCGATCTTCGCGTCGAGTTCCGACCCGTCTTCAAGTTCGCGCAGACGTTGCCCCAGGGCGTCGTCCGCAATGTCGCACTGGACGCCATCGCACAGGAGCAACTGAGCGCGCCGCATCGTGCCGCCGATCCATTCGTGTGCTCGCGGGGGCGGCTCGGGCTGCGTGCCGGCCAATATCTCGACCCGACCCTCGTCGAGGGCCTGCTTGCGAGGGCGCGCGAGGCAGCCGGGCAGGACCTTCTGGCGTTCATCCGGCGCTGACGCCGTCGGGACCTGCTGCACTCTTGCAAAGCGCCGATCCGCGTGCGAAGAGCGTGCCGCGCCGGCGAAATCCGGCGCGCCGGATGCGGAGGAGTGTAGCTCAACTGGTTAGAGCACCGGTCTCCAAAACCGGGGGTTGGGGGTTCGAGTCCCTCCACTCCTGCCATCGCTCCGGACGGACTTGTGGGTTTGCCGTTCCGTGAGGACGGCGTCCCGGCCCCCGCGGCCCACGCCCCGGGGGCTTTTGTTTGTCCGGCCATGCCTTGACCCGCCCCGTTTTTCGGCCTATCTCCGGCCAACTCCCTGAACATCGACGGTCGGTCTCTCTTCCCCCGCCGATGGCCCATGGGCGGCAGACTGCGATACGTCACTGCGACGACCTCGATCGATCTCTGAGCGGCGCGCTCCCGTTGCCGCTCTTTCCACGGTGAACCATGGCGAAGACGAGTCCCTTCGAATTCCTGCAGCAGGTGCGGGCCGAGGCCGCGAAGGTCACGTGGCCGACGCGCAAGGAAACGCTCGTCACCACTGCCATGGTGTTCCTGATGGCGGTGGTCGCCAGCATCTTCTTCCTCTTCACGGACATGATCATCCGCTGGGTGATCGGCCTCGTGCTCGGCATCGGCCGCTAAGGAAACCGCCATGTCCATGCGCTGGTACATCGTCCACGCCTATTCGAACTTCGAGAACAAGGTCGCCCAGTCGATCAAGGACCAGGCGAACCAGCGCGGGCTGGCCGAGAAGTTCGAAGAGGTGATGGTTCCGACCGAGAAGGTCGTGGAGGTTCGCCGCGGCCGCAAGATCGACACGGAGCGCAAGTTCTTTCCCGGCTACGTGCTGGTGAAGTGCGACCTCACCGACGACGTCTACCATCTCATCAAGAATACCCCGAAAGTCACGGGCTTCCTCGGCACCGACAAGAAGCCGCTGCCGATCCCGGATC
>JAIYAB010000396.1 GCA_027489275.1 Hyphomicrobiales bacterium | reverse complement strand
GATAGAGCAAAAGGGCCGCGCCAGCACAATCGGGCCGAGAAATCGCATTGGCAGGCCCGACGACATGAACGAAAGATGAAGGGCTTCAAGTCGTTCGGATCGGCTCAGCGTTTTCTCAGCATGCACGCCGCGGTCCACAGTACGTTCAACCTGCAACGCCACATCGTGCCCGCCGCACGCTTCGCCTGTTCCGGGCGGAGGCAGCGTAAGCGCGGCAGAACGCGACTGTCGCGGCGTGACGGCGAGGATCGACAGCCCGAACTTTGTGCCGGAGCTGACTAACGTGTCAGCGCCCTCGGAAGCTCTGGTTCTCGATCTCCTTGACCGTGTGGGTGAGCTCGGCAACGCCTATCGCCATCGCGAGGCTGCTGTTCCTGAACAGCGAGACCGTGTGGTTGACGAGTGCCGGCATCGCGTTGCGCAAGGCCTGAGGCATCAGGATGTAGGCCATTGCGCCGATGTAGCTGTCGGGGTTCGTCAGGGATCGCCATGAGGTCGAAACCCTTTATGCTTCGGCTCAGCGTGGCTTACGGGGGGCCGGACGTGCTGGCTTCTCGGGCTTCGCCGTCGAGAGGCCACCCGGAACCTGCAGGGTAGGCGTAATCTCAACATAGCCGATGTTGACGGCCACAGGTGCCGCGATGGCGAACGCGATGGCGTCCGCAATGTCCTCGGCCCGCGGCAGCTCGTAGCCGTCGATGAAGCGCGCCCGCGTCTCGGGGCTGTCCCCGTGGACGTGGGCGAAGATATCGGTGGCGACACGCCCCGGGCAGATCTCCGTAACGCGGACGCGCTTGCCGAAGGCGTCCACGCGGAGCTGGCTTGACAGCATGCTCACGCCAGCCTTGGTCGCGTGGTAGGTCGAATTGCCCCCGAAATTATAGGCAGCAGCGATGGATGAGATGTTCACCACGTGGCCGCGGTCGCGCTCGACCATTCCAGGGACGACCAGCCTGCACAGATGAAGAACCGCCCGGAGATTGACGTCGACAAGAAGATCGATGTCTTCGGGATCGGCCTGCAGGAACTTCTTCGGTCGATCGACACCCGCGTTATTGACGAGGACGTCGATCTCGAGTCCCTCCAGCAGCCGGGTCATGGACTGGATGTCCGAGACGTCGATGGCGTGGGCAACACAGCCTGTCTTGGCCGACAACCGTTCGAGAGGCTCTGCGCTGCGAGCGACCGCATGGACCTCCAGACCTTCGCGGCACAGGCGCTCGACTACGGCAGCGCCGATGCCCGACGATGCGCCCGTGACGAGAGCGGTGCTGTAATCCGAAAACGACATGGACTGCCTCGAGAGTTGCCGGTGACGCTAGCGACGGGCGGGGACGACGGCCAAGACAGTTTCGGTGTGGCGGGATAAGAGCCGCCTATGAAGGTCGAGCATCGAACCCTCCCGGGATCTGCGACACCGGAACGATGGCCCCGCCTGCTTCCTCTATCGCGCCGCGCACGGTGCGCGCGAAGGAGACGGCCTCGGCATTGTCTCCGTGGAGGAGGATCGATTGCGCTGGCATGGCCAGCGAACCTCCACTCGCGGTCACGACCCGCCCTTCCCGAAGCAGGCGCCTGACACGTTCGAGGACGACCTGCTGATCGTGGATCACGGCTCCGGGGCGCCCGCGGGGCACAAGCAATCCGTCGTCGTCGTAGGCACGATCGGCCAGGAAGGTTATTGCAACCCGAACGCCGCACGTGCGCGCAGCGCCTTCAATGGCCGCGCTGGTCGACGAGACGATCAGCAAACGCGGGTCGAACGCGGCGACCGCCTCGACGAGGGGCTGTGCCAAGGCGGCGTCGGACGCCGCCATGTTTCCGAGCGCGCCGTGGAAACTCATGTGCTTCACCCTGGCGCCGATGCTGCGCGCGATCCCGTCGAGGGCACCGAGCTGGTAGGTCACGATTGCGGCCAGCTCTTCGACTGGGATCTGCATCGGCCGTCGACCGAAGCCCTGCCGGTCGGGAAATCCGACATGGGCGCCGACATCGACGCCGAGCTCCTTCGCTCGCAGCACCGTCCGCTTCATGATCAGCGGGTCGCCCGCGTGAAAGCCGCACGCGATGTTGGCCGATGACACGAGCTGGAGCAGCGCGTCGTCGTCGCCCATCGTCCACGGGCCAAAGCCCTCGCCAAGATCCGCATTGAGATCAATCTTCATGGGCTCACTCCGGGCAAGAGCGGCAGGATGGCGAACAAGGGCGTTCCGAAGCCGACGGTCGCGCCGTCCGTCGCCAGGACGTCCTGCATAAAGCCATCGCAGGGCGAACGGACGGCGACCAGCGTTGGCCCGACACGCAGAAAGCCGATCACATCACCCTTGTTGAGCCTGTGGCCTAGCGAGGCCGCCTCGCGTAGCCGAAGGGGGTGTCGGACGAGGAAGACACCCAGAAAGGGCGCCAAGACCGTCTCAGTCGCTTCGGAAGCAGCAGCATCGGGGGCGAGCGCTTCTTCCCGAAGTCCGTCCTTCTCCCGCACGAGGCGCAGCGTGCCCGCCGGACCTCGCAATTCGAGCAGCGTGATGTCGGTATCGGCAAGCCAGCGGGAGAGCTGGGCGACAAGCGTCGGATCAGCGCCCATCAGACAGTCCTCCGGTCTGCGAGAATGCTGACTGTCCGGCGCGCCTTCTCGAGCCAACGCCGGTTGGCCGCGCCTGCGTCGAGGGCCTCGTCCCATGTGCATCTTAGAAAGCGTATCCGACTGCCGATGGGGGCCTGGCCGAGACGCCAGAGGTCGGCTTCGATCACCACGCCGATCTTCGGGTAGCCGCCGGACGGCTGCGCATCACGCATCTGGATGATCGGCTGCCCGCCATGCGGAACCTGGATGACGCCCGGGACGATACCGTGCGAGCGCAACTCGAGCGGGGCCGTTGGGATCAACTCGTCACCGCCGAGGCGGAAGCCGTAGCGATCGCTTTGCGGCGTGATCCGCCACGCGCAGGACCACAAGCGTTGGTGCGCCTCAGGCGTGAAGGCCTCGTACTCCGCCGCAGGCAGCACGCGGACCGCAGGAACCCCATCGACCGACACCGGAATGTCGAGCGAAGGGGGCACGAGGCCGATGCCTGAAGCGGTGCCCTTGGCCACCCCCGTGGGCACCACGTCGCCGTTGCGCAGGGGCCGACCTAGGTGTCCACCGAAGGATCCTCGCAATTGGGTGCTTCGCGAACCCAGCACCAGCGGCACGTCGACCCCCCCGGCCACGCAGAGATAGGCGCGTGCCGCAGGCCAAGCCGCTGCGGCTGGCACGGAGAGCGTCAGGGTTGTGCCGGCCTCCGCTCGGCACGCAAACCACGGCTGCACCGGCCGCCCGTCGAGCGACGGAGCGCAATCAGCACCGGTGACCGTGAAGTCGATGGATTGGCGGAAGCGCACGGTGAACGGAAAGAGGGGGATCTCGATCGCCGCGGCCCCTTCCTCGTTGCCGAGGAGGATGTTGCCCGCGGAAAGTGCCATCGGGTCCATGACACCGGCGAGGCCGACGCCAAGGTTGAGGGCACCCACCCTGCCGAGGTCTTGCACAGTCGCCAACGCGGCAGCCTCGATGATCTCGATCATCGCAGCAGTCGCACTGGCTTGAAGCGAATGCTGTCCCCCGGGCGCAGCAATGCTGGCGGCGTCCGGTCGACGTCGAAGAATGTCATGTCAGTCGCGCCGATCGTGTTCCAGCCGCTCGGCCCCGCCGAGGCCGACACGCCCGTCTGGCTGCCGCCGATGGAGACGGCGCCGCCGGGGATCTTCAGCACTGGAACCTTGCGGCGGGGCGTCGCGATCCGGACGTCCATGCCGCCGAGGTAGCAATAGCCGGGGTGGCTCCCCAACGCGTAGACCGTGTAGGTCGGCGAGGTGTGAAGCGCGATGATGTCGTCGATGCACAGGCCGGTGTGTTCGACGACGTCGGCCATGTGAGGTCCGCCGTCGCCGCCGTAGACAACCGGCAGGTCGATGCATCGTCCGTCGAAGGGAAGGGGCTCGATCTCCGACCAGACCTCGACAAGGCGCTCCTTGAACGCGTCCAGACGGCGCGGCGGGTCGGCGAAGATCAGCATCAGGTTGTTCATGCCGGGAACCGCTTCGCGCACGCTGTCCCAGCGCTCCGCCTCCAGCGCAAGGGCCCAGATCCGGCGCTGCGTCGCCAGCGTGGTCTCGCCGGGTGCCTCGAACAGGAGCGCAGTAGTCCCGAGCAAGCTGGTCCGCGGATGCGACGCTGTCATGCGACGCCTCCGCTCATGCCACGCTCGAGATAGTGGATGTCGACGCCGCCGGCACAGAACACCGTGTCGGAGGCCAGGCGTCGGTGCAGCGGCAGGTTGGTCGCAATCCCCTCGATCCGAGCCTCGTCAAGCGCGGCGCGAAGCCGTGCAAGGGCATCATCCCTCGTCGCGCCGTGGACGATCAGCTTGCCGATGAGGCTGTCATAGTAGGGCGGCACGCGGTAGCCGGGACCGGCGTGGGTGTCGATGCGGACTCCGGGACCGCCGGGCATCTGCCAGTCCGTGATGAGGCCCGGGGACGGCTTGAATGTCACCGGATCCTCGGCGTTCAGCCGGCATTCGAAAGAGTGCCCGCGACAGGTCACTTCATCCTGCCGAAGCTGGAGCCGCTCGCCGCGCGCGACGCGTATCTGCAATTCGACGAGGTCGAGGCCCGAGGTCATTTCCGTGACCGGATGCTCGACCTGGAGCCGCGTATTCATCTCGATGAAGAAGAACGCGCCGTCCTCGTAGAGGAACTCGAACGTCCCGACACCCCGGTAGCCGATCTGCCGGCAGGCGTGCGCGCAGCGTTCCCCGACCGCCGCGAGTTGGCTGGGCTCGATGCCGGGTGCTGGCGCCTCCTCGATCACCTTCTGGTGTCGCCGCTGCAGCGAGCAGTCGCGGCTTCCCAGCCACAGGGCGTGGCCATGGGCGTCGGCAATCACCTGGATCTCGACGTGCCGCGGGTGCGTGAGGAAGCGCTCCGCATAGATCTCCCCGTTGCCGAAGGCGCTCCGCCCTTCCTCGCGCGTCACGGCAAGCGCATCGAGGAGGTCCTCCTCGCGATCGACGCGCCGCATGCCGCGCCCGCCGCCGCCCCCCGCCGCCTTGAGGATCAGGGGATAGCCGATGTCGTGAGCGATCTCGATGACCCGGCCGGGATCGTGCGGGAGGCCCTCGTCCAGTCCCGGGACACAGGGGACCCCGGCCGCCCGCATCGCGCGCTTTGCCGCGATCTTGTCGCCCATGACCCGCATGGTGGCGCCCGCTGGGCCAATGAAAGTCAGGCCTGCCTCCTCGACCCGGTCGGCGAAGGCAGCGTTCTCGGACAGGAAGCCGTAACCCGGGTGGATCGCTTCCGCTCCGGTCACCTCCGCGGCAGCGAGGATCGCCGCCTGGTCGAGATAGCTCTGCCGCGCTGGGGCGGGGCCGATGCAGATCGCAGTGTCGGCAAGGCGCACATGGGCGCTGTCCGCATCGGCAACGGAATGGACCGCGACCGCGCGAAGGCCGAGCAGCCGGCAGGCCCGGATGACCCTGACCGCGATTTCTCCACGGTTGGCGATGAGGACGCTCCCGAACATGGATCAGGCAAACCTCGCGAGGACCTGGCCGGCCTCGACCTCGTCCCCGGTGGCGACGGTCACCGCCGCGATGACGCCGTGCCGGCCTGCCTTCACCTCCTGGAATACCTTCATCGCCTCGAGAATGCAGATGGTGGTCCCGGCCGTGACGTGATCGCCGGTCGAAACGAAGGGCGGCGCGCCCGGCGCCGGTCCGAGGTAGACGATGCCGAAGGTGGGCGACAGAACCTCGCTGGCCTGTGCAGCGCCGTCCGGCGGCTTTGGCACGGGTTTGAGCCGGGCAAAACCACGGGCAGCGGGCAGGGAAGAAGCCTGTCGTGGAACCGTGCCCTCATGACGCCGCACGAGCCGGAGCGACCATCCATCCTCGCTGAACTCCATCTCGGCGAGGTCGGATGCCGCCATGGCCTCGATGAGTGACTTGATCTTCTCGGGATCCATGGGCCGGCGCCGAACGTCCGCACTGAAATCGTCCCGAAAACGCTAGCCCCGGCCCCAACGGAGGACCAAGACGGATTGGCTGTGCCGCTATAAGACGGTCTTATGATTGGCCCTTACGCCGCGACTTCTCGGCGAGGAGACTGCCCGGCAGGTCGGCAACGAGGTCGAGCAGGATGTCCTTCACGGCTTGTGCCGGTTCCGAGAGCGGCAGGTGATCCGACTGGCACAAAGCGAGCGGCGCCTCGATCACCGGCTCAATGATGACGGACTGCCAAGCATCGCACGATGCCACGACCTGCCGTGCCATGGATTCCGGAAGAACCGTCGAACCGAGGCCCTCAGAGATCACGGCCGTTAGCGTGCTGGCCGACTCGATCTCGGCCACGACCCGCGGCGCGAGCCCGATGCCCGCGAAGGCCTCGTTGACCATTTTGCGGACGACGTTGTAGGGGCGAGCCAGATAGAGATCCATGTCTGCCAGCGCGGCGAGCGGGACGTCCGGCGGCGGCGCGGGAATGGAACTGGGCCCGACGACATAGAGCCGCTCCCTCAACAGGGGAACGAAGGCGAGGCCGTGCACAGTTGTCTTGCCACCGTAAAGCACGGCGCAATCCATTCGTCCGTTCATGATCAGCTCGGACAGGGTCGTGCCATAGGTCTCGTTGAGGTAGAGCAGGATGCCTGGGTGCCGTGCGCGCACCGTGCGGAGCAACGGCAGCGCAAGACCGGCCGCCGCGGTGCCGGGAGCGAGACCGACGGATACGGCACCGGACAGGCCCTTGGCCGCGGCCGTCATGTCCGCCTGCGCCTGCTCGCACTGCCTGAGGATCAGCTGGGCGTGGCGGTAGAGCACTTTTCCGGCTTCTGTAGGAACGACGCCGCGCTTGGTGCGAAGGAGAAGCTGCTGGCTCACCTCCCCCTCCAGGGTCGCCAGCTGCTGGCTAAGCGCCGGCTGGGCGACATGGAGAATGTCGGCGGCCTGCGTGAGGCTGCCGATGTCCACGATCTTCACGAAGTACTGGAGGCGTCTGAGGTTCACGGGCCGGGTCCGAAGGCCGTCAATCCATAAGAGATGCCTATAAGGCCAGATCGAAGCTGTCTTGGCCAGCGTCGACTGCGGCTTCTAGCGTCGTGGGGGAATTTACGAAGGTCACGCCACGCCATGATCGACTCGCGCATCGCCGAGCGCGTCCGCCGTATCAAGCCGTCGCCCAGTTCCGCTGCCGCCGACCGCGCCAGCGCGCTGCGCCGGGAGGGACGGAGCATCGTCAGTCTCGTTGTGGGCGAGCCCGACTTCGACACACCGCGCCACATCCGCGAGGCAGCGGTGCGAGCTATGGAAAACGGCGCGACACGCTATACCATGCTTGCCGGCACGCCGGAGCTCCGCGAGGCTATTGCCCGCAAGATGGTGCGCGAGAACGGGCTGGACTACGCGCCGAAGGACATCATCGTCGCCAACGGCGCCAAGAGCGCGATCTACAGCGCGTTCGAGGCGACACTCGAACAAGGGGACGAGGTCATCATCCCGGCGCCGTACTGGGTCTCTTACCCTGATATGGTGATCGCCTGCGGTGGAACCGCCGTCACCGTGGCATGCCCGGAGACGCAGGGCTTCAAAATCTCGGCGGCACAGCTCGAAACGGCAATAACCCCGAGAACGCGCTGGCTTCTCATCAACTCGCCGAGCAATCCGACGGGGGCGACCTACTCGCTCGGCGAGTACCGCGCGCTGGCGGACGTGCTCACCAGGCACCCGCACGTCCTCGTGATGACGGATGACATCTACGAGCACATCCGCTTCGAAGGCGGGATCGCGCCGCACATCCTCAACGCTGCGCCGGAGTTGCGGGATCGCGTGCTTATCGTCAACGGCGTCTCCAAGACCTATGCCATGACAGGATGGCGGATCGGCTGGCTGGCCGGGCCGCCGGACATCATCGGCGCGTTGAACACGCTCCTGTCGCAGGCCTCGGGCAACGCCTGCTCGATCAGCCAGGCCGCCGCTGTCGAGGCGCTGGAAGGCGACCAGAGCTTCGTGGCGGAAAGCGTGGCCACGTACCGGAAGCGGCGTGACCACATGGTCGCGAGGATCAACGCCATCCCTGGCCTGTCTTGCCTCGTGCCGGAGGGCGCGTTCTACCTCTACGTGAACTGCGCCGGCCTCATCGGACGCACGACGCCTGAGGGCAAACGGCTG
>JAIYAB010000199.1 GCA_027489275.1 Hyphomicrobiales bacterium | reverse complement strand
TGATCGCGGCCGTCGATCCCTCGATCGGCGGCGTCCTCGTGTTCGGCGACCGCGGCACGGGAAAATCGACCGCGGTGCGCGCCCTGGCGGCCCTCCTGCCGGCCATGAAGGTCGTCGAAGGCTGTCGCTACGGTTGCGATCCGGACGGGGCAGGCGGGCGCTGCGCCGACTGCGCGGCGCGCCTCGGCACGAAGCGCAAGACCCGGCTCGCGCCGGTGCCCGTTGTCGATCTGCCGCTCGGCGCCACAGAAGACCGTGTCGTCGGCGCGCTGGATCTCGAGCGCGCTCTGGCGAGCGGCGAGAAGGCGTTCGAGCCGGGCCTGCTGGCGCGCGCCCATCGCGGATTTCTCTACATCGACGAAGTGAACCTGCTGGAGGACCACCTCGTTGACCTGCTGCTCGACGTGGCGGCGTCCGGAGAAAACGTGGTCGAGCGCGAGGGGCTCAGCGTGCGCCATCCGGCCCGCTTCGTCCTTGTCGGCAGCGGCAACCCGGAGGAGGGCGAGCTGCGCCCGCAGTTGCTCGACCGGTTCGGTCTCTCCGTCGACGTCCGCACCCCGACCGAGATCCCCACCCGGATCGAGGTGGTGCGCCGCCGCGACGCCTTCGAGCGCGACCCGGCCGGCTACGCCGCCGGCTGGGAGAGCAAGGACAAGGCGCTGCGGCGCCGGATTGCCACGGCGCGCGGTCGGCTCGCCGGGGTCGACGTGCCTGTCGAGGCGCTGGAACTGGCCGCGCGGCTCTGCCTCGCCCTCGGCACGGACGGATTGCGCGGCGAGCTGACGTTGATGCGCACGGCCCGCGCGCTCGCCGCGCTCGACGGCGACGACACTGTGACAGCGCGCCATCTGCGCCGCGTGGCGCCGCCTGCGCTGCGCCACAGGCTGCGGCGTAACCCGCTCGACGATTCGGGCTCGGACGTTCGCGTTGATCGGGCGATCGCCGAGGTTCTGGGCCTGCAGGTCGCCGCGTGAGCAAGACCGCCCCGCCGCCGTCGGCGTGGGAGGAGGCGGTGCTCGCCGCCACGCTCGCGGCCGTCGACCCGGCCGGGCTGGCGGTGCGGATCAAGGCCCGTCCCGGGCCTGTCCGCGACCGCTGGCTCTCGATCCTGAAGGACTCGCTCCCGACCGCAACGCCGTGGCGGCGGCTGCCGTCCCACGTCACCGACGACCGCCTGCTCGGCGGGCTCGACCTCTCGGCCACGCTCTCCAGCGGGCGTCCGGTGATGCAGAAGGGGCTGCTCGCGGAGGCGGACGGCGGCGTGCTGGTGGTGCCGATGGCCGAGCGCCTTTCGCAGGGCGCCGCGGCGCGGCTGTCCGCGGCGATGGACGCCGGCGAGGTGGCCGTCGAGCGCGACGGCCTCGCCGCGCGGCTGCCGGCCCGGATCGGCCTTGTCCTGCTGGACGAAGGCATCGACGACGAGTCGCCGCCCGGCGCGCTGCTGGAGCGCGTCGCAATCCATCTCGATCTCGACGCGGTCGCCATCGCCGATTGCGCGGACGGCGAGGCGGATGCGCACGCGGTCGCGCAAGCGCGCGGACGGCTCGCTGCTGTGGCAGCGAGTGAGGGCGACATCCGGGCCCTCGTCGAGACCGCCGCCGTCCTCGGCGTTCCGTCGCTGCGCGCGCCCATGGCCGCGCTGCGCGCCGCGCGCGCCGCCGCCACGCTCGCGGGGCGGGCGGCGCCGGCCGCCGAGGACCTCGTCGCCGCGGCGCGCCTGGTTCTCGCGCCGCGCGCCACCGTCGTTCCGCCCGGCCCGGAGGAAGAAGCCGACGCGCCGCCCGAGCCGCCGCCGGAGGACGAGCAGGGCGAGACGCAGGAGAAGCAGGAGGGCCCGCTCGCCGACCAGATCATCGAGGCGGCGCGGGCGGCGATCCCCGCGGGGCTGCTGGCGCGGTTGCAGGCGGGGCTCCTCGCCCGCCAGCGCGCGGCGGCCTCGGGCAAAGCCGGCGCGATCCAGTCCTCCGCGCTGCGCGGGCGTCCTCTCGGCAGCCGGCGCGGCGAGCCGCGGGCCGGGGCGAGGCTCGACGTGGTCGAGACGCTGCGAGCCGCCGCGCCGTGGCAGCGGCTGCGGTCCGGGGGCGGGGGCGCGCGTGTGCAGGTGCGCCGCGACGACTTTCGCATCCGGCGCTATGCGGAACACCGCGAGACGACGACCATCTTCGCTGTGGATGCCTCAGGTTCCTCGGCGCTGCACCGCATGGCGGAGGCCAAGGGCGCGGTGGAGCTTCTGCTGGCGGATTGCTACGTCCGCCGCGACAGCGTCGCGCTGGTTGCCTTCCGCGGGCAGGACGCCGAGCTGCTGCTGCCGCCGACGCGCTCTCTGGCGCGAGCCAAGCGCAGCCTCGCCGGATTGCCGGGCGGCGGCGGGACGCCGCTCGCCTCCGGCCTCGACGCGGCGCTGGCCGTCGCGGATGCGGCGCGCCGCCGCGGGCAGACGCCGGTGATCGTCGTGCTGACCGACGGTCGCGCCAATGTCGCGCGCGACGGGCGGCACGGCCGCGGGCCGGCGGGCGAGGACGCGGTGGCCGCCGCGGGGCGTATCCGCGCGTCGGGCATCGCCTCGCTGCTGATCGACACGTCGCCGCGCCCAGCGCCGCAGGGCGGCGAGATCGCCGCCGCGATGGGCGCGCGCTACCTGCCGCTTCCGCACGCGGATGCCGCAGGCATGTCCGCGGTGGTGCGCGCCATCGCCACGGCGGGCTGAGGCAGGGGATCGGGCCCCCGGCCGTCGCGACGGTCTTGCCAAAGAGTTGGACGCTGGTAGTGTCAGGCAATGTTGACACTCGCTCCCGCCCGCGCCGCCGCCGATACCGCCGAGGACCGGCGACCGCTCGCCGTCGTCGTCGGCAGCGGCTTCGGCGGACTGGCCGCCGCGGTGCGGCTCGGCGCGCGGGGCTACCGCGTGCAGGTGCTGGAACGGCTGGAGCAGCCGGGCGGGCGTGCCGCCGTGTTCAAGCAGGACGGCTTCGTGTTCGACGCCGGGCCGACGATCATCACGCTGCCGTCGCTGTTTGAGGAGCTGTGGACCCTGTGCGGCCGGCGCTTCGCCGACGACGTCGACCTTCGGCCGCTCGACCCCTTCTACCGGCTCGTCTTCCCGGACGGCTCGACCTTCGCCTGTTCGGGCGACGACGCCGCCATGCGCGAGGAGGTTCTCCGCCTCAACGCCGGCGACCTGGACGGCTACGCGCGGTTCCTGGAGGTCAGCAAGGAGATCTACGGCTTCGCCTTCGAACAGCTCGGGCAGATCCCCTTCAACACGCTGGGCACGATGGCGAAGGCCATCCCCGGCTTCGTCCGCCACCGGGCGGACCGCTCGGTCCACGCGCTGGTGCGCCGCTACATCAAGGACCCGCGGCTGCGCATCGCATTCAGCTTCCACCCGCTCTTCATCGGCGGGAACCCGTTCCGGGTGACCTCGATGTACGCGTTGGTGAGCTATCTCGAGCGCCGCTTCGGCGTGCACTTCGCCATGGGCGGCACGCACAAGCTGGTCGAGGGGCTGGTCGGGCTCATCGAGGGGCAGGGCAACACGGTGCGCTGCAACACCGAGGTGGCGCGCATCGACGTGACCGAGGGCAAGGCCACCGGCGTGACGCTGGCGTCGGGCGAGCGGATCGCCGCCGACATCGTGGTGTCGAATGCCGATTCGGCCTGGACCTACACGAAGCTGCTGCCGCCGGGCGCCTCGCGCCGCTGGACGCCGCAGAAGATCGCCCGGGCGAAGTTCTCGATGTCGCTGTTCGTCTGGTACTTCGGGACCAACCGGCAGTACCCGAACGTCGACCACCACACCATCCTGCTCGGCCCCCGCTACCGGGAGCTGCTGACCGACATCTTCGACCGCAAGGTGCTGGCCGACGACTTCAGCCTCTACATCCACCGCCCGACGGCGACCGACCCGTCGATGGCGCCGCCGGGCTGCGACGCGTTCTACGCGCTCTCGCCGGTGCCCCATCTCGAGGCCGACGTCGACTGGACGACGATGGCGGAGCCTTATCGCCGCAAGATCGAGGCGGCACTGGGCGCGTCGCTCATGCCGGGGCTGCGCGAGGCGGTGGTGAGCTCGAAGGTGATCACCCCCATCGACTTCCGCGACCGGCTCTCCTCCGTCCACGGCGCGGCCTTCGGCCTCGAGCCGACGCTGCTGCAGAGCGCGTGGTTCCGGCCGCACAATGTCTGCGAGGACATCCCGAACCTGTATCTCGTCGGCGCGGGCACCCATCCGGGCGCCGGCGTTCCCGGCGTGATCTCCTCAGCCCGCATCCTGGATCAACTGGTGCCGCATGGCGCGACCCTCCGCTGACCGCCGCGCCGCCGCGGACTACGAAACCTGCCGGGCGCTGATCCGGCAGGGATCGAAGAGCTTCTTCGCGGCCTCGCTGCTGCTGCCCGACGACGTGCGGCGCTCGTCCTATGCGCTCTACGCCTTCTGCCGGCTCTCCGACGACGCGGTGGACGCCCCCGACGCCCGCCGCGACGCGATCGAGCGCCTGCGCGACCGACTGGATGCGCTCTATGCCGGCCGGCCCGGCCCGCACGCCGCCGACCGCGCCTTCGCCGAGCTGATCGAGCGCGTCGGCTTGCCGCGCGCTCTGCCCGAGGCCCTGCTCGACGGGCTCTCCTGGGACGCGGAGGGCCGCCGCTACGAGACGTTGTCGGACCTGCGGGCCTACGCGGCGCGCGTCGCCGCGACCGTGGGCGCGATGATGACGGTGGTGATGGGGGTGCGCGAGGGCGCGACGCTGGCGCGCGCCTGCGACCTCGGCGTCGCCATGCAGCTCACCAACATCGCCCGCGACGTCGGCGAAGACGCCCGCAACGGGCGCGTCTACCTGCCGCTCGACTGGCTGGCGGAAGAGGGACTCGACCCCGACGCGTTCCTGCGCGACCCGCGGCACGACCGCGCCGTCGCGCGCCTCGTTGCCCGCCTGCTGGAAGCGGCGGAAACCCTCTACGACCGCTCGGCCGGCGGCATCGCCGGGCTGCCGCTGTCCTGCCGCCCGGCGATCCACGCGGCGCGCCTGATCTATCGCGAGATCGGCCGAGAGATCGCGCGCAACGCGTTCGATTCGGTGAGCCATCGCGCCTTCGTGCCGACCTCGCGCAAGCTGACGCTGCTGGCCGCGGCGCTGGGCAGCGCGGCTTCGACCGGCCGCGGCATGGCGCGCGAGCCCTTGCCCGAGACGCGGTTCCTCGTCGAGGCGGCGGCCCGGACCGGCAGCGCCATCGACGTCGCGGCCGGCGCGGGACCGTTCCAGGCGGTCGACGACCGCATCGGCTGGGTGATCGACCTCTTCGGAAAGATCGAGGAGCGGCAGCGCGCCGCACCGGCTCCCGCCGACCGCGACCGCGCGCTCGCGCCCTGAGCGGCCCGGCATCCGACGGCCGGCCCGGCGCGTAGACGGGGCTGGAGGCCGTGCATGGACGATCCGACGCCGCTGATTCTCATCGAACTCGTGATGGTGTTCGGCGGTGTGCTGCTGTTTGCCTGGTGGCAGCTGCGCGAACTGAACCAGCGCGCCGCCGCCCGCGAGAAGGCCAGGCGGGAGGCCGAGGCCCGAGGCGAGACGACCGAGGCCTGAGCGACCCCGCGTGCAGGCTGCCCGCCTACTTCCGCCGCGGCATCCGGAAGGGCAGCATCATGCGCACGACGGGCGTGTCCAGCCGCCCCACGGACAGGCTCTCGTGCACGGCGGCGACCTGGCGGCCGAACAGGCGGGTCTCGAGCTCGGAGCGTGCGTAGAACGGGGTGTCCTCCAACGTGCGCGCCACGCGTACCGCGCCGCCCGGCTCGGCCTGGGTGCGGCGCGGGAGGAACCACCGCGTGCGCGGCAGCGCGACGCGCGGCGGCGGCGCGAAGTCCTCGGCGACCCCGTTGCGGTCGTAGCGCGCGGCGATGGAGCGGGTCGTGCCATCCTTTTCGATCACGTCGTAGAGGACGGCAGAGCCGTCGGCGCCGAGATCGGCGCGGGACCAGTCCCACGACGTGAAGGCGTTCGCGACCGGCTCGTCGCCGGCGTTGGTGTCGACATAGCCGTGCCCGCGCCAGCGGCAGGAGGGCTCGGCGAAATCCACCTCGACAGCGCAGCTCGGCGCGAGCGGCATCCAGCGATGCAGGCCCCTGCCGTCGATGGCGTAGGCGCGGTCGGCGAGGCCGTGCGGCGCAAGGCGGATGCGCCCGCGCAGGGGGCGCGGGATCGGCACGGCGATCTCGGCGATGTCGAGCACGAAGGCGTCGCCGTCGCGCCGCAGGACGCTGGGGCCGATCGACAGGGTGTCCTGGTCCCGCCACAGCCGGGACCGGCCGCGCTCCGTCATGCTCCAGCGCCCGACGCCGGGGCCGTAGAGCGCGACGTTGACGGCGCAGTGATCCTCCGGCTCGCGCCGGCCGGCCCAGTGATAGTA
>JAIYAB010000455.1 GCA_027489275.1 Hyphomicrobiales bacterium | reverse complement strand
CGTGTAGATCTCCGCGGCCGCCTCGGGGCCGGAAGCCTCCGCGGCGAGATCGATCGGCGTCGCCGGGCGCGCGAACTCCTGCTCCAGGAACCGCGCCGCGCCGGCGTCGAGCCCGATCTGCTGCAGGCCGCCGACGATGCGCGCGCGCTCGTCGTCGTCGATCTCGCCGTCCGCCGAGGCGGCCGCGATCATGGCGCGCAGCATCAGGATGGCGTGGGCCTGGTCGGCGTTCGCGTCCCCGCTCTCGCCGAATGGGCTGGAGGCAGGAGGAAGTGGGACCGCCTCGGGCGAAGGCAGGCCCAAGGGGGACTGTCCGGCCTGGTAGTTCTTGTAGGCCTGGTAGGCGAGCCCGCCGATCAGTGCGAGGCCGCCGACCTTGGCGGCATCGACCGCCAATCCGCGGCCCGCCTTGCTGCCGAGGAACAGCCCGGCGAGGCTGCCGAGCGCCGCGCCCGAGGCGAACGGATTGTCCTGCGCCGCGCCCTTGGCACGGCCGGCGAGATCGCCGACGGGGCCGCCGCCGAGCTTGCCGAGGAGGTCGCCGATGGCCTTCGTCGCACCGGTGTCGCGGCCGGCCGACTGCACGCCCTGCGTCGCCTGGCCGAGAGCCGCTCCGAGGATGCCGCCGAGTCCGCCGAGGCCGCCCGCCAGCCCGCCTGCCCCTGCGGACCCGGCCTTGCCGCTGCCGCTCTGCTGGATCTGCGACACGACGTTGCCCAGCAGGTCGCCGAGGCCGCCGCCCGCTCCTCCGCCCGGCGCCACGGCACGGCCGGTGGCCGAGGGGCTCTGGCTGGCGGTCATGAGGGCGTCGAGAAGCTTCTTCGCGTCGAACATGGTGCGAGTTCCTGTGGATCCGGCCCCGTCATCCCGCGAAATTAAGGTGAGGACATGACGGCAATCAATCGCGAAGGTTGCAGGCATCCCGTGACAAACGGGTGATGGTCGCCCAGTCGCCGGAGCGCAGCGCCTCGCCCGGCGTCACCCACGATCCGCCCACGCACACGACGTTCGGCAGCGCGAGATAGCTCTTCGCCTTGGCCGCGTCGATCCCGCCGGTCGGGCAGAACATCAGATGCGGCAGGGGGGCGCCGAGCGACTTCAGGTACGGCACGCCGCCGGCCGGCTCGGCGGGAAAGAACTTCATCACGTGGTGGCCCATCTCGGCCATGGCCATCGCCTCGCCCGCCGTTGCGACCCCCGGCAGCAGAGGGACCGGACCGGCCGCCGCGGCCTCCGCGAGCCGCGTCGTGGCTCCGGGGCTGACGAGGAAGGCCGCGCCGGCGGAGGCGGCTTCGTTCACCTGCGACGCGGTCAGCACGGTACCGGCGCCGACGACCGCGTCGGGAACGTGCCGGGCGATGGCCTCCATCGCCTCCAGGGCGACGTCGGTGCGCAGCGTGATCTCGAGCACGCGCAGGCCGCCGGCCACGAGGGCCTGCGCGAGCGGAACGGCCTGGTCGAGCCTATCGATCGTGAGGACAGGGATGACCGGTGCGAGGCGGAGCACCGCCAGGAGGGCATCATTGCGGGAAGAGGTCACAGGGGGCTCCTCGATGCTGGAGACGTCAGCGCGCGATGGGAAAGCGGTGTGCACGCTCCCCTTCGCGGCGTCAACGCGGCGCGGCGAGGAACCGGCCCGTCCGGCCCGCGTTTGCGGCCGACAGTTCCGAGAGGCCCCGTCCATGGACCAACGCGCCCCGCACACAAGGCTGACACGAGCGCCACGTCGCCCATCCTTCCTGATGGCGCTGCTCATCGGAACGGGGGCCGCGCTTCTGGCCGGCCGTGGGTCGACCGTTCCGCGGCCGCGTTTCGGGTCCGGCGCCGCGGCGAAGCCACGGGCCGGCGAGGTCGACGGACGCGCCGCGGACGATGGCCGAGGGCGGACCGCTCGCGGGCCGCACGAAATTCCGCGCCGCGGCTGGACCGATGTGCTGTGGCGGACATGGGAGGAGGCCGGCAACGACCGTTTGCTGTCGGTCGCCGCGGGGGTCACGTTCTATGTCCTTCTCGCCCTGTTCCCCGCCATCGCGGCCTTCGTGTCCGTCTACGGCCTGGTCGCCGACAGCGGAACCGTCGCGAGCCATGTGGGAGCGTTGTCGACGATGCTGCCCGGCGGCGCCGTGGAGATCGTCGGCGAGCAGGTCGACCGGATCGCAGGGCAGGAAACCGGGACGCTCGGCTTCGCCTTCGCCGGAAGCGTACTGCTGTCGTTGTGGAGCGCGAATGCGGGCATGAAGGCGCTGATCGACGCTCTGAACATCGTCTACGAGGAGGACGAGAAGCGCTCCTTCGTCCGGCTCACGCTCGTGTCCTTCGCCTTCACCATCGGCGCCATGCTGTTCCTCGTCGCGGCGCTGGGCGTGATCGTCGCGGTGCCCGTCGTTCTGAAGGCGGTCGGGCTGGGCGAGACCGTCGATTTCGTCATCAGGCTGGCGCGCTGGCCGCTCCTGCTGGTCGCCGTCGCCGTCGCGCTCTCGGCCGCGTACCGATACGGTCCCAGCCGGGCGGTGCCGCGTTGGCGCTGGGTCACGCCCGGCGGTTTGGCCGCGGCCGTGCTGTGGGTCGCGGCGTCGCTGATGTTCAATTGGTACGCGGCGAACTTCGGCAGCTACAACGAGACCTACGGATCGCTCGGAGCCGCCATCGTCTTCATGACATGGATCTGGATTTCGACCGCGGTGGTTCTGCTGGGAGGCGAGCTCAATGCCGAGCTCGAGCACCAGACCGCCTCCGACAGCACGAGCGGCCCGCCAGAGCCCCTCGGCCGGCGCGGCGCGCGGATGGCGGACACTGTCAGCGACCGGCGAAGCTGAGCGCTGGCCGGCTTGCCAGGCGGAACCCGGCGCGGCGACGGATCGTTGCCCGGTGCGCCTCCCCTCCGTTCCAGCATCGCCGGGCCGGCGCGAGCCCAGGCGACGGAGTGCCAAGATGCTCAGATGGGCCCTGATCTTCTTCGTGATCTCGCTGGTCGCAGGGTTTTTCGGCTTTTCCGGCGTCTCGGCCGCATCGGCGCGCATCGCCAAGATCCTGTTCGTCATCGCGATCGTGATCTTCGTCGTCTTCCTCGTGCTCGCGCTGATCGCCGGCGAAGCCGTGCTCTAGCCCGTGACCACCGCCGGCTGGTTCGCCGCAATCCTCGTCGCCTTCCTCCTATGGGCGGCGCCGGCGGCTCTGTTCCTCATCTTCGGCGGCGTCCTCCTGGGCGTCATGCTGGACACGCTTGCGCAGTTCGTGCGCCGCCTTGTTCCGGTACCCAACGCCGTCGCGTTGTCGGTGGTCTGCTGCGTCCTGCTCGGTCTGGCCGGTTGGGGCATAGCCGCGGGAGGAATCGGGTTCCTGCGCGAGGTGGATGATTTCGTCCGGACCCTCGTGAAGCAGACACAGGCGCTGGAAGAGCAGCTCTCGCGCGCAGGGCTCGACCCGGCCGCCCTCGCCCCATCCGATGGAAAACCGGAGAAGGGCGGAGAGCGGGGCAGCACGCTGATCGGCATGCTGCTTCCCGATCCCGCGATCCTCTATCGCCACGCGTCGTCGGCGTTCGGCGCGCTTTTCGGCGTCATCGGCAACACCATCGTGCTGGCCTTCATCGGGATCTTCCTTGCGGCGGATCTCAAGGGCTACCGGCGCATGA
This sequence comes from Hyphomicrobiales bacterium, assembly GCA_027489275.1. Classification (GTDB taxonomy): domain Bacteria; phylum Pseudomonadota; class Alphaproteobacteria; order Rhizobiales; family Beijerinckiaceae; genus Alsobacter. Next base: position 3,041 of record JAIYAB010000455.1, on the reverse strand, counting down.
TCGTTCGGCTGGCCGAGCCGAGGCGGCGGCCGCGCGCGATGCGTGCGGTCAAGGTCGGCCTGGAGACGCTGCGATGGTGGCTGATCGGTCAGTTCATCACCATGGCGATCATCGCCGTTTCGGTGTGGCTCGCGCTGTGGTTGCTCGAAGTTCCGGGCGCCGTCCTGCTCGGCGTGCAGGCGGGGCTCGTGAACTTCATCCCCTATCTGGGGCCGCTCCTGGCACTCGCGCCGATCCTGCTCTCGGCGCTCCCGGTCGGCGTCGACGTGATGCTTTGGAGCGCTGCCGCGTTCCTCGTCATCCAGACGCTCGAAGGATACGTGCTGAGCCCGCTTATCCAGCGCAGGGCCGTGGACCTGCCGCCGGTGGTCACGCTCGCGGGGCTCGTGGCGTTCGGCGCCCTGTTCGGGGCCGCCGGCGTGGCGGTGGCGACGCCGATGATGGCGTTCGGCCACGCCGTCACCGTCGAACTGCGGCGTCGGAGCACCGTCGCCTTTCGCCGCCGGGCGGAACCCGATGGCGATCCGGCGCGTTGAGATGTCGTCAGCAACAGTCAGGAAGTCATGCCGATGGGACGCTCTGCCCTCTTGTGGCTGCTTGGGATTCCAATCCCGATCATTTTGCTCCTGTGGTTCATCCTATGACGACCATCACGACACACAAGTTCAAGGTGGGGCAGGCGGTTCGAATCGTCAGCTCGACCGATCTGCGCCTGCAGGTGAAGCGCGAGCGTTTCATCGTGCAGCGCCTGTTGCCCGAAACCCCCGAGGGTGAGCCGGGCTACCGGATCAAGAGCGAGCACGAGACTTTCGAGCGGCTGGTCGGCGAACGCGAGATCGTCTCCTGCTGAGCCGTCCGCCGCTACCGAACGGGAGCGCTCCATGCCCACCGAAAACGATACGAGTCACTCCGGCCCGGCGATGGACCGGTGCCTCGCCGAAGCCGCGCGGCTGGGGCGCGGCGATGCGGCGGCGGACGTGGCCGCGCGCGCCCGGGCCGAAGTCCTGAAGTCCATCGCCGACGCCGTGGGTCCTTCGCCCGCTGCCGCCGGCGACCGCCTCTACGAGGAGTACGTCCGCCACCACGCGCGCGTCCAGTCGCGCGAGGATCTGGTCGACGCAGGATCGGAAATGTCGTTTCCCGCCAGCGACCCGCCCTCCTACATGGGCGGAGCGTCGACGGCAGGGGGACCTCCACACGACGAGTCGGAGCAGGTCGAGAGGGCGAACACCCGCGTCAGCAATCCCGCCGACGTGAAGCCGGCGAAGGAGGACGTCTCGAACCCCGGCAGCAGCAACAATCCGGCCGATGCGACGAAGCGCCGGCGCTGAGCGGCGTCAGGCGCCGTCGGCCTCCGGTCCCAGCACGTCGCGGGCCCACCGGAACCCGCCATTCGCGGCGGGTACGCCGGCATAGATCGCGGTCTGCATCAGCAGGGCGCGCAATTCCTCCAGCGACACGCCGTTCTTCAGGGCGGGCCGCAGGTGCAGCTTGAACTCCTCCTCGCGGTTCAACGCCACCATCATCGCCAGCACCAGCATCGATCGCGTCTTCCACGGAAGTGTGTCGTCGCCCCACACTTCGCCCCACGCGGCGCGGGCGATGAACTCCTGCCACGGCATGGCGAAGCTGCCGGCGTTGGCCATGGATCGCTGGACATGCTCCACGCCCAGCACGGCCTTTCGGTTGGCGAGTCCGAGACCCAGCAGGTCCGCCGTCTCCGCGTCGACCCCCGAGCGGGCATCGAGGAAGGCTTCGAGGATCGCGTTCGTCTCGGCCGGACGTTCGGCGACGAAGAGATGCGCCGCGGCGGGCACGATTTCCAGCCCGGCTCCGGAAATGCCCCGGGCGAGGTCCTCGGCCATGGCGATGGTCGTCACGGGATCGTCGGCGCCGGCCACCACCAGCGTGGGCGCGGCGATGCGGGCGAGGTCTGCCCGCAGATCCATGTCCCGGATCGCCCGGCAGCATGCGGCATAGCCGGCCGGATCGCAGGCGAGGAACCGGCGGCGCAGATGCGCGAGCGTGGCGGGATCCGAGTGCGCCATCTCCGGCGTGAACCAGCGCGCCATCACCGCGTCGACGATTGCGCCGAGGCCCTGCGCCTCGACCGTGGCGGCGCGGGCGTCCCAGCCGTCGGCCGGCGGCAGGTGCGGAGCAGTGGCCATCAGGACGAGGCTGGCCACCCTTTCGGGATGCCGGATCGCCAACGCCTGCGCCGTCATGCCGCCGAGCGACAGCCCGACGACATGCGCCTTGTCGATCCCGAGGGCCGCGATCAGCCCGGCGAGGTCGGCGGCGAGCCGCTCGACCGACAGCGACCCCGCGACGGCGGGCGAACGGCCATGGCCGCGGGTGTCGTAGCGGATCACCCGGTAGCGCCCGGCCAGCGCCCGCGCCTGCGCGTCCCACATTTCGACCGTGGCGCCGAGCGAATTCGAGAACACCACGGCCGGGGCGTCGGCGGGGCCGGTCTCGTCGTAGAACAGCGACGCGTCGTCGACTGCGATCATCGGCATGGGCGTAGTCTCCGGATGGGATCGGGTCAGGTCTGGGCGATGCGGCCGCGCGCTGCCGCAGCGTGGATAAGGGCGCGGTCGACGAAGGTTCCCGCCGCCGCGACGGATGCCGCGATGTCGAAAGCCGGCGCCAGAAGGTTCCGGTCCGCGCCGGGAGGCAGGCCGTCGAGCGCCAGCAAGGCATCGAGCAGCGGCATCCCGGTGTCGCGCACGACGTCCGCCGCCCGTGCGACGATCATGTGCGCGGCCTCGCGGCCGCACAGCGCGCTGAGCCGCGCGGCGGCGGCGTCCGCGAAGAGCAGCCCGCGCGTCAGGCCGAGGTTGGCTTCCATTCTCGCCGGGTCGACGACCAACCCCTCGGCCAGTCGCCGTCCCTCAGCGAGCGCGCCGGCGGCAAGTCCGAACAACTGGGGCAACGCGTGCCACTCCGCGTGCCAGGCTCCAGCCGGACGCTCGTGCGCCGCCACCATCGCGGCGGTCACGATGGACGCCAGAGGCGGCGCGGCGCCGGCGGCGGCAAGG
>JAIYAB010000196.1 GCA_027489275.1 Hyphomicrobiales bacterium | reverse complement strand
CTCGCCGGCGCGCGCGCGCCTGACGCGCTGATGTGCGAGCCGGCTGCGGCTGCGCCGACGCTGGCCGCCCGTGCCCCGCGCATCGCCCGGGCCGGAATCTGACGGGAACCCCGTCGCCTCGGCTTCGTTGACGCAGGCAGGTGCGATCCGGGTGTCTGTGCCCCCTCCCGCTCCGATCGTGCCTCGGACCCGCGACGGACCCCGTCGCGGGTCCATTCATATCGGTCAATCCGGAGCGCAGCGACGGTCCGGATCGGAGCCGGAACCATCGCCGAGAGCCCGGCGTTACCAAACGACATCCCTCACCTGATCCCGCCAGTCCCGTCAGGCGAACGGCGGACGTCCATCGCCTGTCCCGATATGCGGCGCAACCCGGAGGCCTCCATGACGCTCGGCACCGTCCTCCTCATCATCCTGATTTTGCTCGTGATCGGCGCCGTCCCGACCTGGCCTCATAGCCGGAGCTGGGGCTACGGACCGTCCGGCATCCTCGGAGTCATCGTGCTGATCATCCTGGTCATGCTTCTGACAGGACGATTGTAGGAGAGGCCCGGCAACGCGTCGTTCGCTCGCTCCCCGGAAGGGGGCGAGCGACATCGCAGCCGGACGGGTCAGGCGCGCAGTCGGGCAGCTTCCGAGCGGTGAGCCTTGCGGTTGAAGAACAGCGCCTGGCTGATCACGGCCTTCACGGTGTCGGTGAGAAACGGCTTGGTGATGAGGAATGCAGGCTCGGGACGGCTGCCGGTGAGGAAACGCTCCGGATAAGCCGTGATGAAGATGACCGGAACCTCGAGGGTGCCGAGGATCTCGTTGACGGCCTCGAGGCCCGAGCTGCCATCGGCAAGCTGGATGTCGGCCAGGATCAACCCCGGTGTCAGCTTGGCGATCGAACCCACGGCCTCTGAGTGGGTGCGGGCGATGTCCACGACCGTATGCCCGAGATCCTCGACCAGAGATTGAAGGTCCAGCGCAATCAGCGGTTCGTCTTCGATGATCAGCACATCGCTCTTGATCTGGTCGGCGATTTCCTTGCCGGCCGCCTCGACGAGCGAGGCCGCTTCCTCGACGTTGCAACCCAGCACCGCCGCTACATCCTGATTGGTCAACCCCTCGAGAGATCGGAGGAGAAAGGCAATCCGCGAGCGCGGCGTCACGCCCTGCAGGTTGCGCAGAGCACCTTTTTCCGGCTGGGAGACCGATGAGTCGATATCCGAGTCGATCGGGACCGACCGCCAGACCTCGAGGAGAAGGCGGTAAAGTTGCACGCGGACATCGCTGCCGATGTCGACCCGGCCGGGATCGTCGACGATCGCCTCAAGCGTTGCCTGGACGTAGATGTCGCCGATCCTCTGGTTGCCCGTGAGCGCGCGGGCAAAGCGGCGCAGATAGGGGAGATGAGGCGCGATCGCCTGCGATATGGACATGGTGGTCCCCCGTTGGTGCGAACCGACAGCTTCGCCAATCGTTACCTGCAACGCGGCGAACGACAAAAAGGTTCCGCCGTGACCGGAACCGCAGGGCCTGCGCTGCGTTGATGGCGGTGACGATGCCGCACCATGCGGCGCTCGGAGGGCTGACATGACACAGCGCAGGAGTGCGCGGCAGGTGGAACCCCAGGCCGGCGACCCGGCGGCGGCTCGACCGCACGGAGCGCAATCCCCCGGGCTACAACCGCAGGTGCAGGACCATATCGGCCGGCAGTTGCGCGCGCTTTATGACGATGTGCTGGGCCAGCCGGTTCCCGATCGCTTCAAGGAACTCTTGGAGCGCCTCGACCGGAAAGCGGAGGACGGCTCATGACGCCTACGGCAGCGCCCAGTCCGACGATCAAGGCCGAGCTGCTGGCTGCGATCCCGAGCCTGCGCGCCTTCGCCATGTCGCTGTCGGGCAACATGGATCGGGCGGACGACCTCGTGCAGGAGACCCTGGTCAAGGCCTGGACGAACCTCGGATCCTTCACCGAGGGCACGAACATGTCGGCCTGGCTGTTCACGATCCTGCGCAATCTCTTCTACTCGGAGTATCGCAAGCGCCGTCGCGAAGTCGCCGATCCGGACGGCCGCATCGCCGGCCGCCTCACCTCGACGCCGACGCAGGGCTCGCACATGGACTTCCTCGACTTCAGCGAGGCGCTGCAGCAACTCTCCGCGGACCAGCGCGAGGCGCTGATCCTGGTCGGGGCGTCCGGCATGTCCTACGAGGAGGCAGCCGACATCTGCGGCTGCGCCGTGGGCACCATGAAGAGCCGCGTGAACCGAGCAAGGAACCGGCTCGCGCAGTTGCTCGCCATGGGCCCCGGCGAGGATTTCGGCTCGGAGCCGCAGTGGCAGGGAATGCTTGAGAGCGAAGCGAACGTCCTTCCGGTCGGCGACTGAGGTCGCTGCCGCAGCGGTCGCGCCGTTTCAGGCGGCCGGATCGTCGATCAGCGACACATGCGCCGCCACGACGCGCCAACCCTCGGGGCTCCGGACCCAGGTCTGGCTCTGGCGGCCGACCTTTCCTGGTGCGGCGGCCCGGCGGAACAGCGTGTTGGCGGTGGCGAAGTCGCGTCCATAGGTGGTGACGACGGTGCCCTCCAGCGTCCGCGCCAGCCCTGCCGGGGAGCGGGCGGACCGGAAAGCGGCGATGGCTTCGTAGCCGTAGAGGTTCTCACCGCCGCCGTAGCGCAGGGTCAGCGGGCTTTTCCAGAACAACTCGTCCAGCACCGCGACGTCGTTGCCGACCAGCGCTGCCTCGTAGCGGGCGAAGGCAGCCTCGACCTCCGCCAGCACATCGGGGATGTTGATCTCCATCGGTCCTTCCTTTCCTGTTTGAACCGCGCCGACCGGCACGGGCATTGCTTGGGATGACGGACACGATCGAGGGGCAGACATGACCGCGACGACGACATCCTCATCCACCGCGCGGTGGGCCGGGCGCAATGCGGAAAAGGACACGCTGCGGGACCGTGTCTGGCGGTCGCTGGAGGAACAGGGGGTGAATGTCGGGCCGGTCTGGAGCCGCATCCCGAACTTCGTGGGCGCCGACGCGGCGGCGCTGAACCTGTCCCGGATCCCGGCCTGGAGGGATGCCGCCATCGTCAAGTGCAACCCGGATCCGCCGCAGATTCCGGTCCGCTTGCGGGCTCTTTACGATGGAAAGATCGTCTACGCCCCGGTTCCGGAGCTGACTTTGGGGTTTCCGTTCGTGAAGCTCGATCCCGCGGTGCTGGCGGCCAAGGGCATCTCGTTCGAGCTGGCGGCGACGTCGCAGGGCTTCGTCGAGCACGGCGAACCGATCGCCTTCGAGGACATGGACCCGATCGACATCGTGGTGGTGGGCTGCGTCGGTGTCACCCGGGCCGGCGGGCGGACGGGGAAGGGGGGCGGCTTTGCCGACCTGGAACTCGGAATCTTCCGGGAGACGGGGACGGTCGACGCGAAAACCCCTGTCGTGACGACGGTTCACGCCGTCCAGGTGGTGCCTGACGAGGAGATCGTCATGCTGGGCCACGACAGCCCGCTGGACTGGATTGCCACTCCCGAGGAGCTGATCGAGACGAGGACCCGCTATCCCCGGCCGACCGGCGTCTCCTGGGATTTCGTGCAGCAGGACCAACTGGACGGCATTCCGTTTCTGAAGGATCTGCGTGGTCGGCTGACGGCACGCTGACGTTACGACGGTCCTGCCAGGACCGCCCTCTCCATGCGCGGCGCGGGCGCGCGCAGAACCTCGCACGTCACGCCACCTTCGACGCGCACGCGCCGCCGCGCTCCAGCGTGAACGCAGCGCGCAGAGCAAGGTCTTCGCGCCAGGGCGGGGCGATGACCTGAACGCCGATGGGCAGACGCTCCCCCGCCGTCCACACCGGGACGGCCACCACCGGCAACCCGACGAAGGAGACCGGCTGGGTGAACAACCCGAGGTTGGCCCGGACAGGCATCTCGACGCCGCCGAGCACCATGGTCTTCTGCCCGCCGAGCGGAGCGCGGCAGGGCGTTGCCGGGGCGAGCAGAATGTCGACGTGCTCGAACACCCGCATCACCTCGTCGCGAAACCAGCGACGCAGCTTGTGGGCCTTGCCGACCAGCGAGGCGGGGGCCATCGCGCCTGCGATCAGGCGGTCGCGGACGTCTGGATCGAAGTCGCCGGGGCGGTCGCGCAGGCGCGGCAGGTGGAACGAGGCTGCTTCCGTGGCGGTGATGAGGAAGGCGGCGGCGCGGGCGCGGGCGACCTCGGGCCATTCCACGGTCTGCGTCGCGCCGAGGGTGGCGGCGACGGTGTCGACGGCGGCGAGCGCCTCGGGCGTGGCGCGCTCGCGGAAGTAGCCTCCGAGCGTCGCCACTCGCAGGCCGGCGATGCCGCGCGATAGGGCAGGGGTCGTGGGGTCGAGGCCCTGCGCCGTGCAGCAGGGATCGGCGGCGTCGGGGCCCTGCATGGCGTCGTAGGAGAGCGCGAGGTCGAGCGTCGAACGGGCGAGAGGTCCGAGGTGATCGAGGCTCGTGACGAAGGGGAACGTCCCGGCCCGCGACAGCCGGCCGAAGGTGGGCTTCAGCCCGAACAGGCCGCACAGCGAGGACGGCACGCGGATCGAGCCGTTGGTGTCGGAGCCGAGCGTGATCGTCGCCATGCCGGCGGCGGCCGCCGTTCCGGAGCCGCCGGACGATCCGCCGGACATCCGCGTGGGATCGTGCGGATTCGCCGAGCGACCGTCATGGGCGTTCTCGCCGGTGAAGTCGTAGGCATACTCGCCCATGTTCAGCGCGCCGAGCAGCACCGCGCCGGACGCCTTCATCCGCGTCACAAGTGTCGCGTCGGCAGCGGCCGGCGGATTCGTCCGGTTGATCTTCGATCCGGCGAGGGTGACCACGCCCTCGATGTCGAACAGGTTCTTCACACCGTAGGGCACGCCGGCGAGCGGACCGGGGTAGCGGCCCGCCGCGACGGCGGCGTCGACGGCGTCGGCTTCCGTCAGCGCCCGCTCGCGCGTGACGGACGTATAGGCGCCCAGCGCGCCGTCGAGCGCGGCGATGCGGGCAAGATGCGCATCCGCCACGGCCCGCGCCGTCATCGAGCGCGAGCGGACCGCCGCGGCGATGGCCGACGCTCCGGCGCGGATCGGGTCGATGCTCATGGCCGGTACACCGCGGCCGGTTCCTCGCGCTCGTCGAGCGGCGCCCCGTCGACGAGGTTGGCCATGGTCGCGATGAGCGCCAGGTTGGCGGCGACTCCGGGGCGGAACGCAGGGTCGACCGGGATGCCGACGAGCGGCGCCATCGCGTCGATCAGGGCCTGCGGGTCGAAGGGCGGCGTGTCGGGCATGGATCGCTCCGTCGTGCGGGGGCGGCTCAGCCGCCGACCGCCTGCTTCAGCGCGGCGAACGGCGTCGACCAGCCGACGATGCCGCCCTGGGCGGTGATCATCTCGATGGCCCCGGCCTTGAAGTGCGGGAAATAGCTTTCCGTGGCGTCCTCGACCAGCAGGCCCTCGTAGCCGCGGTCGTTCGCCTCGCGCATGGTCGTCTGCACGCAGACCTCGGTGGTGACGCCGGCGAAGACGAGGTGGGTGATGCCTCGCGCCTGCAGGATCTCCTGCAACCCGGTGGCGTAGAACGCGCCCTTGCCGGGCTTGTCGATCTCGATCTCGCCGGGAATCGGGGCCACGGCTGGCAGGATCGCGTTGCCCGGCTCGCCGCGCACCAGCAGGCGGCCCATCGGGCCCCCGTCGCCGATGCGCACCGGCGCGCTGCCGCGCGCGCGCTTGGCCGGAGGCAGGTCTGAGAGGTCCGGCCTGTGCGCCTCGCGGGTGTGGACGACAGGCCATCCCTTGGCGCGAAACAGCGCAAGCAGCGCCGCCACCGTCGGCACGATGGCGGCGAGCCGCGAGACGTCGTTGCCGAGCGCCTCGCCGAAGCCGCCGGGCTCGATGAAGTCGCGCTGCATGTCGATGACGACGAGCGCGGTTCGCGCCGGATCGAGCGTGTAGGGATAGGGGCTGGCGGGGACGGTGATCATCGACGCGGTTCCTAGTGTCCGGCCATGTGCGAGCCGATCGTGGTGCGGTCGGTCTCGGCGGTCGGCGCGACATAGGTGATGGTGCCGCCCGACATCACGGCCACGCGGTCCGACAGCTCCAGGATCTCGTCGAGGTCCTCCGACACCAGCAGCACGGCCGCGCCGCGGTTGCGCTGCTCCATGATCTGCGAGCGGATCTCGGCCACGGAGGCGAAGTCGAGGCCGAAGCAAGGGTTGGCGACGATCAGCACGTCGACGTCGCCCGACAGCTCGCGCGCCAGCACGGCGCGCTGGACGTTGCCGCCCGAGAGATTGGCGATGGGTGTCTCGGTGGAGGGCGTCTTCACGCGGTAGCGGGCGATCAGCTCGCGCGCCTTCTCGCGGATGGGGCCGGGCTTCAGCCACCAGCCGAGGCTCGCCATCGGCGGCCGGTCGAACGAGCGGAAGGCGATGTTCTCGGCTACCGACATGGTCGGCACCGTTGCGTTCTTCAGCGGCTCTTCCGGCAGGCCGAACACCTTCAGCCGCGCCATCGCCTCGCGCGTGGGCTCGAAGCCGACATTGTGGATGAAGATG
>JAIYAB010000495.1 GCA_027489275.1 Hyphomicrobiales bacterium | reverse complement strand
TCTTGTTGGCGAGATCGACGATGGTGGCGTTGATCTGCCCCTTCATCATGCCGATCACGCGGTTCTCCGAGCCGGGAACGTAGCTGCGTTCGCCGAACTGGATGCCCTCGCGCTTGGCGATGATGTTGCCGATGGCCTCGGTGCCGGTGGCACGCGCGTGGAAGGTGATCGGCTGCCCGTTCATGTCCTTCCAGGTCTTGTACTTCTTGTCGGCGACCGGGAAGAACACGAGGCGCGTCCCCTGGAAAAGGATCCGCAGCGGCGCCTTGCTCTTCTGGACCACGGCGTAGGGCGTGCCGACGCCCAGGTCGGCCTGGCCGTTGATCACGGCCTGGATCGCCAGGTCTTCCTTGGCGAAGTGCGTGACCTGATAGTCCACGCCCTTTTCCTTGGCCCGCTCCAGGGCGATGATCATCGACAGGGTCTCGGTCGACAGCACGTCGCCGAGAGCCACGCGGACCTTGGTCTGCGCCTGAGCCGCTCCGGACATCGCGATCGCCGCCAAGCCGACAGCGCCGAGCGTCGCACCCAGGACTCGTTCCTTCCATGCCATGCCATCATCCTCCCCAAATGGCGCCGATCGATTGCCGGATCGGTCGCAACCAATATTGTTTTGGTTATAGTGGCGGAGGAGAACGGCCTGTCAAGGCCTCTCGCACACGAGAATTGCCCGATGTATTGCTCCAACCAATTCGAGAATGGTTGAGTTTTTCCCGGGGTCGTGGAATCAGTTAGGAATCGAGGGGTTTCGAGGTTCTTGATGGACGACCGCGTCAGTTCACCACCCCATCTGGCCATTTCCGGCGTTCTCGCGCAGCTCCGCGGCTATCTCGCCTCCGCGTCGCTGCCCGACGATGGGCGCCTGCCGCCCGAGCGCGAGCTTGCCGATGTTCTCGGCGTCACGCGTGCGGAGGTGCGCAAGGGGTTGTCCGTGCTCGAGAGCGAAGGACAGATCTGGCGCCATGTCGGCAAGGGAACGTTCCTCGGAGCGCGACCTCCGCAGCTCGTGGACATCTCGGACCTGTCGCAGCGTTCCAATCCGCTGCAGGTCATGAAGGCCCGCATTGCACTCGAGCCGGAGCTCGCGCGTCTGGCGGCCGTCAACGGGACGGCAGCCGATCTCGCGACGCTGGCAGACATCGCGGTGGCGTGCCGGGAGGCGGAAACCTGGCGGGAGTACGAGGCGTTCGATTCGAGGTTCCACCATCAGATCGCAGAGGCGGCGCACAACCCGATTCTCCTGGCCCTGCTGGAGACGCTGAACGCGGTTCGCCGCGCGGTGACATGGGGACGCGCCCGGCCGAGCCACAGCCGGCCGCCGGCGGACCATCACAGCTTTGCGGACCATGACAGGATCGTCGACGCCCTGTCGCATCGCGAGCCGGCCACGGCGGCGGACGCCATGCGCCGCCACCTCCAGAACGTCGAGGACCGTCTCGTCGGCCGCCTGGGCTGATCCGGAGGCGCCAGGCTTCGCCGCGTCGGCGTCAGGCCTGCGAGCGCCGCACGGTCAGGTCGCCGCGCTCGAACACGGCGGGAAGGAGCTCGACGCCGAGGCCTGGTCCCTCCATCGGGTAGACGTAGCCGTCGCGGATGGTCGGCAGCGTCGTCACGAGCTCCTTGTACCAGCCGGCGTAGAACGCCCGCACCGATTCCTGGATCAGCGTGTTGGGCTGGCTGAACGACATGTGGATGCCGGCGATGAAGCCGACCGGGCCGATGCAGTCGTGCGGCGCGAAGGGACGATGGTACGTCTCCGCCATCGCCGCGATCTTGCGCCCCTCGGTGAGGCCTCCGGTCCAGCACAGGTCCGCCATCACGACGTGCATGGCATCGCGGTCCAGCATGTCCTTGTAGGGATAGCGTGAGCCCAGCGTTTCGGACGCGCAGATCCACACGTCGGTGGAACGCGCCAGCTCGGCCAGCGCCTGCGGCGAGTTCATCCGGATCGGGTCCTCGTACCAGGTCGGCTTGTAGGCTTCGAGCGCCTTGCAGATGACCTTGGCCATCGGCAGGTTCCACAGCGAGTGGAGCTCGACCATGATCTCCATCCGGTCGCCCACCGCATTTCGGATCTTCTCGAAGGGCTCAACCGCCTTGCGCATCTGGTCGGGCGTGATGAAGGCGCCCTGGTTCTCGATCGCCGGCGGGTCGAACGGCCAGATCTTCATCGCGGTGATGCCCTGCTCCAGCAGGCTTTCCGCCAGCGCGTCGGCGCGGTTCATGAAGGCGTCGAGATCCTCGTAAGGACCCTCCGCCTGACCCGTGGCCCAGTTCGAGACGGGCTTGATGTTGCGTGAGCGGACGTAGCCGTAGCCGGCGCAGGTGTTGTAGATGCGCTGCTTGTCGCGGCAGAGGCCGCCGAGCATCTGGTGCACGGGCTGGCCGCACACCTTGCCGAAAATGTCCCAGAGCGCGATGTCGACGGCGGAGGCGGCACGGTATTCGACGCCGGTGCAGGACTGCGCCATGGGCAGGCTCACCATGTCGCGGTGGAGCGCCTCGATGTGCAGCGGGTTCTTGCCGATCAGCCTGATCGCGAGCGTGTCGTGGATGTGCGCTGCGACGGAGTCGGCGCCGTAGAACGTCTCGCCCAGTCCGACGATGCCGGCGTCCGTATGGACGCGCACCCACAGCACGTTCGAGAACTCGTCCGTGCGCATGGTCTCGATCGACGTGATTTTCATCGTCCAGCCTTCCCCGTTTCCGTCCCGCCGCCGCGGCCGATCGTGGCCGTCGTTCAATGATTTGCACGGCGATCCTAGAGCGCGCGGCGGCGCAGGCTCAACCGCAAGGCCGTCGAATTCGCGCTTTCGACTTCTCGACTTACGCGACGAAGGGATTATCCTCGAACCGAAGGGGTGCTGCGGTGGACCGTCGCCTGGCTGCCATCCTCGTTGCGGACGTCGTCGGCTACAGCCGATTGATGGAGGCCGACGAAACGGCCACGCTCGAATCCTTGCGGGAGCGGCGCCGTGCGGTGGTCGAGCCCCTGGTCCGGGAGCACGAGGGCCGGATCGTCAAGTTCATGGGCGATGGCGTACTGGCCGAGTTCCACAGCGCGACGCAGGCCGTTTCCTGCGCGCTCGCCGTGCAAAACCGGATGATGGCGCTCAACGAGGCGGTCCCGCCGGAGAAGCGGATCGTGCTCCGCATCGGCATCAACCTCGGCGACATCATCGATGACGGCTCGGACATCTACGGCGAAGGCGTGAACATCGCCGCCCGCCTCGAGGCGCTTTCCGAGCCGGGCGGCATCTGCATCTCGGGCATCGTGCACGAAAGCCTCGGTAACCGCGTCGATGCCTCCTTCGTCGAGGCAGGGCACCACGAGATCAAGAACATCGCGCGGCCGGTCAGGGTGTGGCGCTGGTCTGGAAATCCGTCGCGGCAGCTGGCCTTGCCGGCCGACGCGGTGCTGAAGATCCCGGACCGGCCGTCGATCGCCGTCCTGCCGTTCGACAACATGTCCGGCGATCCGGCGGACGACTATCTTGCCGATGGTGTCGTGGAATCCATCACCGCTGCACTCTCGCGCATCCGCGCCTTCTTCGTCATCGCCCGGAACTCCGCGTTCACCTACAAGGGGCGGGCCCGCAACGTGCGCGACATCGGCCGGGAGCTCGGCGTCGCCTATGTTCTGGAAGGCAGCGTCCAGCACCGGGGAGCCCGCATCAGGATCACGGTGCAGCTCATCGAAACGCTGGGCGGGGCGCACCTGTGGGCCGAGAAGTACGACGGCAAGGTCGACGACCTTTTCGACCTGCAGGACAGCATCACCGAGCATGTGGCCGGCGCCCTGCAGCCTTCCATCCGCCTTGCGGAGATCGAGCGCGCGCGCCGCAAGCGGCCGCAGGAACTCGGCGCCTACGGCTACACCATGCGTGCGATGCGCCACGTCTGGGTGCTCGAGAAGGAGGAGGCCGCGCAAGGGCTGGAACTCCTCGACAAGGCGCTGGCCATCGACGGCGACGATCCCCTCGCACTCGCGCTGGCGGCATGGTGCTGGGCGCAGCGCTCGGTGTACAATTGGGTCGAGGACATCGAGTCCGCGAAGGCCGAGGCGCTTCGTCTCGCCGACCGTGCCGCCAACGCCGCGTCCGACGATCCGCTCATCCTCGCCGTCCTCGGCACGGTCCACACCTTCGCGCGCAACCATGGCGCAGCCCGCGTGATGCTGGAGCGCGCCGTCACGCTCGATCCGAATTCGGCATGGGCGCACAGCCGGCTCGGCTGGCTCGACGTCTACGCCGACCGTCCGGACGATGCGCGCCAGCACTTCGAGAAGGCGCTGAGATTGAGTCCCCTCGATCCGATCAACTTCAACAACTATGTCGGCCTGGCCAGCGCCGCGCAGGTGATGGGCGACGACGAGGCGGCCTCAAACCTGTTCATCCGGGCATTGCAGGAGCGCCCCAACGCCAAGTGGATCCACCGCAACCTGGCCCCGGCGCTTCTCGGCGCGGGACGGCTCGAAGAAGCCCGGGCATCGCGCGACGCGCTTCTCGCAGCCTACCCCGACATGACGGTCCGGCGGTTCAGGGACGCCATGGTCTTCTCGCCCGCAGTGCTGGACAGGATCGTCGGCCAACTCCTCGAACTGGGGGTGCCGGCGGACCAATCGCCGCCGCGCTCCTGATCATCGGCGGGTACAAACTGGGAGAAAAACAATCGCAGGTAGTGACATGAATCAATGTCACGAACGCGTGATCGTGGAAGGGATGCAGATGTGCGCAACCGGAGTTCGTCAAATTGCGACCGTCCCTCGACATGCTTCAGAGCCTGCCCCTGCTCAAGGTCCTTCCGGAGGCCAGCCTGGTCCTGCTTGCCGAAAAATCGGCGATCGAAAGCCGACCGAAAGGCACGGTCATCCTGGAGCAGGACGACCGACCTGCGTATTTCTTCCATCTGATCGACGGGACGATCGAATGCAGCGCGACCGTGTTCGATGTCGAGCGGTGCGTGAAGTTCATCCATGCGGGCGAGTTCTTCCCGCTCAACGCGGTCGTTCTGAACGACGTGACCATCTCGTCCTACGCCGCGCTGTCGGAGTGCGTGGTGCTGCGCATTCCGGCCGCGCTGATCAGGGATTTCCTTGCCAGCACGCCGCAGTTCGCGCTCGCGGCCCTGCACGAATGCGCCAACTACTGCCGCGATCTGATCAGCGAGAAGCAGGGCGCCCACATCCGGAATGGCGCCGACCGACTTGCGGCCTGGCTGATCGCTGAATCGAACCGGCGCAATGCGACGTCGGGCATCGAGATCAACCTCCCGAAGGGCAAGATTGCGGATCTGCTAGGCTTCGCTCCGGAGATGCTGTCGCGTTACCTGACGATGCTGAAATCCTCCGGCGTCTCCTCGACCCACAACACGATCAAGGTCGACAGCCTCGACCGCCTGGCCGCATTCCTCGGGTCCCACGGCCTGGTCAATGCGTGCCCGTCACATCAGCCGGAGCGCGCGATTCCATACGGAAAAATTCGGGCGGCGCGCTGACGCGCGGCCCGACGCGCGCGGCGGGATCAGGCCCCGATCTCGGCCAATCGCCGGGCCTGCCGTGCGAGCAGGCGCTCCACGTCCGCGATGTCGAGCGCCGACAGGCTGCCGGCCGGCTTGCGCAGCGCCGCGGAGCGGATCGCGCCCCGCTTGGCGAGAATGTACTTGCGCGCCAGAAGGCCGAAGTTCGGCTGCTGCTCGTAGCGCGCGAGGGGCAGATAGGCGTCGAAGATGTCGTGCATCCGCTCGATGTCGCCGGCCCGGTGTGCGTTGCACACGCCGACCATCATTTCGGGGAAGGCGAAACCGGTCATCGCCCCGTCTGCGCCGCGCGACATTTCCTCCGGCAGGAAGATGCCGCCGTTGCCGCACAGGATGGAAATCCGCCGCGTGCGGCCCTGCTCGCTCGCCGCGCGCACGGCGGTGATCTTGGCGAGGCCCGGCCAGTCCTCATGCTT
>JAIYAB010000011.1 GCA_027489275.1 Hyphomicrobiales bacterium | reverse complement strand
TCGCGCAGCGCGGTGAACAGCCTCTCCGAGCCCGATACCGTGCCGCCGGGGCTGTCGACCTGCACGATCACCGCCTTCGCGCGCCCCTTGCCGACGCGCTCGAGCAGCTCGATCGTCTTCTGGTCGCCGGTGATGAAGCCCGAGATGTCGACCCGGGCGATGTGGTTCTGCGACAGCCCGCTCGATGCACGACCGGCATAGGCGAAGCCGAGGCCGACGACGGCGGCCAGCGCCACGACGAAGGCGACGGCGCGCCAGAACCCCAGCTTGCGCCGCAGGCCCTTCCTGTCGACGAGATAGTCGCTCTCCGCGCTCATGGACCGGTCTCCGGCGTCCGCCGTGCGGCAGACTTCGTCCTTCCCTAGCGTTCGACGGCCGGAAGGGCAACCGAGGGGTTGCATTCATGCGGTGAGCGGCCCGCGCGTCGCCTTGCGCGGTCCTGCGGGACGGGCTAGTCGTCCGCCCTCGCCATCGCCGGCCGGGAGCGGCCGCCGACGGACCCAGGGAGCGCTCATGGAGCCTTCAGACGCGATTCTGGCGCGCTTTCTCGCGCTTCATCCCAAGCTGATCGACCTGTCGCTCGGCCGCCTGCAGCGCCTTCTCGGCGCCATGGGCGAGCCGCACCGCCGCCTGCCGCCGGTCATCCATGTCGCCGGCACCAACGGCAAGGGCTCGACCATCGCCTTCATGCGCGCCGTGCTCGAGGCCGCCGGCCTCTCCGTTCACGTGTACACCTCGCCCCATCTCGTGCGCTTCCACGAGCGCATCCGGCTCGGCGCGCCGGGAGGCGGCCGGCTGGTCGCGGAGAACGCCCTGGTCGAGGCCTTTCGGCGCTGCGAGGAGGCCAACGCCGGCGCGCCGATCACGGTCTTCGAGATCACGACCGCCGCCGCCTTCCTGCTTTTCGCGGAAAACCCTGCGCACGTGCTCCTGCTCGAGGTCGGGCTCGGCGGGCGCTTCGATGCGACCAACGTCATCGACAGGCCGCTCGCCGCGGTCGTCACGCCCATCGGGATGGATCATTCCGAGTATCTGGGCGACAGCGTCGCCAAGATCGCCGCCGAGAAGGCGGGCATCTTCAAGCGCGGAGCGCCCAGCGTCATCGCCCTGCAGGACTATCCCGACGCGCTGGCGGTCCTGGAACGTGAGGCCGCGCGCGCCGGCGGCCCGGTCCGCGTCGGCGGGCAGGACTTCCATGTCCACGAGGAGAACGGCCGGCTCGTCTTCCAGGACGAGGACGGCCTCGTCGACCTGCCGTTGCCGCGCCTGCCGGGCCGCCACCAGCTCGTGAACGCCGGCACGGCGATCGCCGCGCTGCGCGCCGCCGGCTTCGGCCGCCTCGCGCCCAAGGCCTTCGAGGAGGGGATCGCCGGCGCGGACTGGCCCGCGCGCCTGCAGCGACTGTCGCGCGGGAGGCTCGCCGGGCTGCTGCCGGCGGATTCGGAGCTCTGGCTCGACGGCGGCCACAATCCCGACGGCGGCAAGGTACTCGCCGCCGCCATGGCGGACTTCGAGGAGCGCCGGCCCCGGCCGCTGGTGATGGTGGTGGGGATGCTGGGCACGAAGGATTCCGCGGGCTTCCTCGGCCCCTTCGCCGGCCTCGCGCAGGAGGTCTTCACCGTGCCGATGCCGAGCCAGACGGCGGCGCGCTCATCGCGCGAGGTGGCCGCCATCGCCATGGCCGCCGGCCTCCCGGCCACGGCCTGCGACAGCATCGAGGCGGCGCTCGGCGCCATCACCGCACGCGACTGGGAACAGCCGCCGCGTGTGCTCATCTGCGGCTCGCTCTATCTCGCCGGCGAGGTCCTGGCCGCCAACGGCACGCCGCCGGCCTGAGCGCGGGCACGAAAAAGCCGGCGCCCTCGCGGACGCCGGCCCGTTCCGACAGAGCCGTCGCAGCGTCAGACGCCGGACGAGATCCAGCGCGAGAGATCGCCCTTCGGCTTGGCGCCCACCATCTGCGAGGCGAGCTTGCCGTCCTTGAACAGCATCAGCGTCGGGATCGAGCGGATGCCGAACTGGCCGGCGATGCCGGGGTTCTCGTCGACGTTGAGCTTCACGATCTTCACCTTGCCCTCCATCTCCTTGGAGATTTCTTCGAGGGCCGGCGCGATCATCCGGCAGGGACCGCACCATTCGGCCCAGAAATCGACCACCACGGGCACGCTCGAATCGAGGACGTCCGTCTTGAAGCTGGCATCCGTCACTTTGGCGGTCATGGTGAACCTCATGAATCAGGAACGACCGGCGTCCGGTCCTTGACCGGCAAGCTATGAACGCCCCTGCGCAGCGTCAAGTGAGCGTCGCGCAGCGGTGATGCGCGCCAGGGCGGTATCGAGCATGGCGGCAGGGACCTCGATCACGACCGGCCCGGCCGTGTAGATGAGCAGGCAGCGCACCGGCCGGCCGGGCGCGACCTGCGCCATCAGCGCCCTGTAGACGGCGAGCTGGCCGACATAGACCTCCGGAATCTCCTCCGGTGTCGCCGGCGGGCGCGCGGTGGTCTTGTAGTCGGCCACCAGCACCTCGGCCGCGGTCACGGCGAGCCGGTCGACCTGCCCGGCCACCGGCAGCATCGCCCCGTCCTGGCCGACGAGCCTGCCGGCCAGCGAGGCCTCGGCCCGGCTGCCGGGCCCGAAAAGCGCCTGCAGCCGCGGGTCGTCCAGCAAGCTCAGCACCTGAGCGACGAGGGCGTCCCGGCGCTCCGGCGCGACGCTCGCGCCCCGGCTGGCCGCCAGCGAGAGGGCGGCATCCCTGCGCCGGTCCGCCGGCAGTCCCGGCAGCAGTTCCAGCATGCGATGGACGAGGATGCCGGCCGCCCGCGCGTCGCGCAGGAACGGCGTATCCGCCGCGCGCGGGTTCGCATCCGCCGCCGCCAGCGCCTTCGACGGGCTGAGCGGCCCGGCCGGCGCGCGCTCGGCCGCCGCCGCGGCATCGAGCCAGGCGGGGCGCTCAGGCGGCGTCGGCGCGGCAACCGCCTCACGCTCCGCCGCCGCGGCGAAGGGCCGGGTCTGGAAGCGCAGCACCTCGCCCAGCCCGTCCTCGGCCGTCACCGTGGCGCTCATGGGCCCCAGCCGCTCGTGGGCCATGTCGTACCAGCAGGACTCCCCGCGCCCCTTCGAGGTTTCGAAACCGGCGATGACCAGCCGATCCTTGGCGCGCGTCATGCCGACATAAAGCAGGCGGTGATACTCCTGCCGGATGCGCTCGTCCTCCCGGGTACGGGCCGCGGTCACGGGAGCGGGATCGCTTCCCTTGGAGCGCGACCACACGGGGACCGACGGCTCGCCCCCGCCGTCGGCGGGGAGCGAGAGGATGCGCGCGTCGTTGCGAGGCACGGTGCAGGTGTCGGCAAGGAACACCACCGGCGCCTCGAGCCCCTTGGCGCCATGCACCGTCATCACCCGCACCTCGTCCCTTCCGCCCTCCATGTCGCGGCGGATGGTGATGTCTGCCGCCTCCATTGCGTCGAGGAACAGCGGCAGCGAGGGCGTCCGGCGCTGCTCGTGGTCGAGCGCGAGGCGCAGGAACTCGTCCACGGCGTCGCCGGCCTCCGAGCCGAGCCGCGCCAGCATGCCGAGGCGGCCCCGGCCGGGTCCCAGCACCGCCGCGTAGAAGGCGAACGGACCGGCCCGGCGCGCCAGCGCGCGCCAGCGCTCGAGCGTCTCCTGGATCCCGGTCCACGGCGCCTCTCCCGCCTCCGCCCGCGCGGCAATGGCCGCGGCGAGGCTTTCGGCGCGTCCGGCCGCCAGCGTGAAGAGCTGCTCCTCGCCGATCCCGAACAGCGGCGAGCGCAGGACGGACGCGAGCGTCAGTTCGTCCTGCGGCAGCAGCGAGGCGCGGCCGAGCGCGATCAGGTCCATCACGGCGATGTGTCCCGTCAGCGCGAGCCGGTCCGCGCCGGCCACCGGCACGCCGCGCTGCTTCAGCGCGCGGATCATCGCCTCGAAGAATGCGCCGCGGCTGCGCACGAGGATCAGCACGTCGCCCGGCCGGATGATGCGCCCGGCATCGTCGCCCGTCGTGCGCCAGCGGTGGATGAGCCCGGCGATCCGCCGCGCCAGACGCACCGGCGGCGCGGCCTCGTCCGGCGCGTCGAGCGGCTGGTCCCACGCCTCCTGCTCGATCGCCGGCGTCGGCGTTTCCGTCGGCCAGAGCTCGACCCGTCCGGGCGCCGTCGTCCGGGCGCTCGTGTGGACGGTGCCGGACTCGGTCGGGTCGGAGGACAGGCCGCGGAAGTTCCGGGCGTCGGCGAACACCGTGTCGACCGCAGAGAGGATGTCGGGCGCCGAGCGGAAGGACAGCTGCAGGCGGATGTCCTCGAACGCCCAGCGGCCGGGATCGCGCGCCTGCGCGCGCAACTCGCCGTAACGCCGGCCGAAATGGCTGCGCGTCTCCTCGAAGGCGCGCGGGTCGGCGCCCTGGAACGAAAAGATCGACTGCTTGGCGTCGCCCACCGCGAAGACCGTCCGGATGCGCGGGTTGCGGCCCTCGCCGGCAACGAACTCGTCGGCGATGCGCCGCAGGATCTCCCACTGCGCGTGGCTGGTGTCCTGCGCCTCGTCGACGAGGATGTGCTCGATGCCCTGGTCGAGCTTGTAGAGCACCCACGCCGCGTCGGCGCGGGCCAGCAGCGTCAGCGTGCGCGCCACGAGGTCGTCGAAGTCGAGCATGCCGCGCGCGCTCTTCGCCCGCTCGTAGCGCCGCGAGACGGCCTCGGCCAGTCGCACCAGCGCGAGGCTGTTGGCGAGCGTAGCCACCTTCTTGCGCCGGTCCACGAGGCCAAGGACGCGCTCCTGCTCGGCCGTCAGCATCGCGGCCAGGCCGGGTTCCTTCCTGGACACGGCCTGCGTGACGATGCTCTTGCGCGCGTCGCCCTTGTCGGTGAGGAACACGCAGCAATAGGCCTCCGCCCGCTCCGTCCCGACAGCGGCTGCGGCGTCGCGCAGCCGCTGCGCCTGCTTGAGGTCGTTCGAGCCGAAACCGTCCAGTGTGGCCGCGATCGAGGGCCATTCGGAGGGCGGGATGCCGTCCTCCGCCATCATGCGGGCGACGTCCTCCGCCGTCTCGTCGGGGCCGACGTCGAGCGCCCGCGCCAGCGCCGTGCGGTAGGCGGCGATGCCGTCCTCGCCGCGCGCGTGCTCGCGCAGCCACGCGCGCAGGGACAGCGCCTGCCGCATCAGCGTCTCGAACCCGAACTGCCCCGCCGCGGCCTCGACCGCCGCGATCGCGCGGGCATCCTCGCCGTCCGGGTGGACGGCGGCCGTCGCCAGCAGGTCGTGCCGGGCCTCGGCCAGCATCTCCGCCGCGCCGGCGTCGTCCAGCACCTCGAAGGCGGCCGACACGTTCGCCTCGAACGGGAAGAGATGCAGGAGCCGTTCGCAGAAGGCGTGGATCGTCTGGATCTTCAGCCCGCCCGGCGTCTCGACCGCGCGTGCGAACAGCCGGCGCGCGACGGCGAGCCGCTCGGGGGAGGGCGCTGCGCCGTCGATGTCGGCAAGCTGCGCGGCGAGCGCGGCGTCGTCCAGCGACACCCAGCCGCCGAGGATCTCGAACACCTTGTTCGCCATGTTGGCGGCCGCCGCCTTGGTGAAGGTCAGCGACAGGATGGTCGAGGGCTCGACGCCATCGAGCAGCAGCCGCACGACGCGGCGCGACAGCACGAAGGTCTTGCCCGATCCGGCATTGGCGGACACCCAGGCGGAGGCCCGCGGGTTCGAGGCCCGGCTCTGCTGCAATCGCGTATCGGGCGGGATCGTCAGGTCGCCGCTCACGCCTCGCCTCCGTCCTCGCCGCCGTCGGCGTCCTCATCCGCCCCCGCGATGGACCACTCCTTGACCCGGGCGAGGTGATCGTACGCGCCACGCTGCTTGCGGAACTGGACGTGCGGCCGCGACAGGAACGCCCGCTCCCCGGCGATGAACTCGCGCATCAGGACGGCGAGCCGCTCGACATGGTCCGCAGCCAGCGCATCGGCATCGACGCCGCGCACGGGCTTGTCGTCGAGGGCCGGGCTGCCGCCGCCGAGCTTCACGTAGAGCAGCTCGCGCGCCGTGCCGCCGCCGGGAACGCCCTCGAAGACGCCCGCCTTGGCCATCGCGGCTTCGAGCGTGAGCTGCGGCGCGAAGCCGGCCTTCACCTGCTTCGCGCTCGGCAGGGCGCCGGTCTTGAAGTCGACGATCCGGTAGCCGTCGTCCGGGTCAACCTCGATCCGGTCGGCCTGCCCGCGCAGGGTGAAGCCCTGCTCGTCGCCCGGGATGTCGATCTTCAGCGCGCCCCACACTTCGGCCTCGACCGTGCGCCCGTCGGCGCGACGGGCGACCTCCCACGTGGCGACGGCGGCGGCGATGCGCTCGAAGCGGGGCCACCAGAACGCCTCCACGTCGGGGCGGCCGGCGAGCTCCGGCGCGTCCGCGAAAGCCTTGCGGCCGATCTCGATCAGCCGCGCCTGCGGATCGGCCGGGAACCCGGTCTTCGCCTCCCTGGCGAACTGCCCGAGAATCGCGTGGATCAGCGAACCGCGCACCGCCGCGTCGGGCGAGGCCCCGACCGGGTCGAGCGGGTCGAGCCCCAGCACGTGGCGGGCGTAGATCGCATAGGGGTCGCGCACCAGCGTCTCGACCTCGGTCACGCTGAGCGTGCGCGGCACCGACGCCGCCGGCGGCCGCGGTGCGGGCCGGGTGGCGGCGGCCGCCGGCCCGGGCGCGTCGAGCAGGCGGGCCAGCGCCAGCAGGCGGTCCCCCCGCGCCGTCGCGGCGGCCCATGTCCCGCCGCCGGCCACCGCCTCCATGCGCTGCAGGAAGCGCGAGGCGACGGTCGGGTCGCCGGCGCGCTTGCCGGCGCGCGTCAGCACGCACTGCGCGGCGCCGAGTGCCTGCGCGAGGTCGTGCGCCGTCTGGCCGATCCGCCGTTCCGGCGAGGGCAGCCCCAGCCGCAGCCGCATCGGCCTGTTGAGGAAGGCGTCGCCCCGCTGCTCGGGCGGCCACGTCTTCTCGTCGAGCCCGCCGAGCACCACGAGGTCGGCTGGCAGCAGGCGGGCCTCGAGCAGACCGAGGATGCGCACGCGCGGATGGGCCGGCCCGGACCGCCGGGCGAGCTGCCCGGCCATCAGCCGATGGAAGAAGGAGGGATAATCCGCGAAGGTCCCGGTCAGCGTCGCCGCCGGCTGCTCGCGGGCGGTGTCGAAGAGCCCCGCCAGCGCCTCGCCCGCCGGTCCCTCGAACGGCCCGCCCGCCTCTCCGGGGGCAGGCGTGGCCACGGCCGCGAACGCGGCTTCGTGCGCCAAAGCGAGTGCCGTCAGGTCGAGACTCCCGCCCCGGCCCTGTCGCGAGAAACCGGCGAACGCGCGCGTCAGCGCGTCCACCACCGCCGTCGCGGCGGCCCAGTCGGCCGCGCCCAGCCGCGCCTGCGGCCGTCGCGCCCGCCGGCCGGCGCAGATCGCGCGCGCGCCCGGCATCGCCGCCGCCAGCGCGCTGAGCCCGGCCGGCAGCGCCGTGCCGCGCAGCACGCCGATCTCCAGCGTCACCCGGCCGCGCCGCAGCAGCTCCGCCGGCAGCCCCAGCCGGCAGCCGGGATGGGCGAGCAGGGCGAGCAGCGGCCCCGCCGCGAAATCGGACGCGGCCGCTTCGGCGACGAGGCGGGCGAGCGCCCCGGCCGGGGAGCGGTCGAGTGCCTGCCCGGCCGAATCCTCCACCGCAATCCCCCAGCGGGCGAGCTCCGCCGATACCCGCTCTGCCAGCGACCGGTCGGGCGTCACCAGCGCCGCGACGCGCCCTGGCGTCTCCACCGCCTCGCGCAGCGCGACCGCGATGGCCAGCGCCTCCTCCCGGTCGTCCGCCGCCTCGACCACCGCGACGCCCTCCAGCGCCGCGACGACGTCGTCGGCGCCGAGCCGCTGCGCGCGGCTGCGCCACAGATGCGTCGTCTCGGCCGGGCGCAGCGCCTCCGACATCAGGGCCTCGCGGGCCGCCAGCGCCGGCGTTTGCGCGCCCAGCGTCGTCACCGCCTCGCGCGTCACGCCGATGACCTCGATCAGCTTCGCCAGCATCGCCTGGGGATGGCCCGGATGGCCGGGGTGCTGCGCGTCCTCGCCCGGCAGGATCGTGGCGAAGCTCGCTGCGTCGAGCCCCAGGTCGAGCCCGGGCAGCACCACCGCGCCGCGCGGCAGCCGCGCGATGGCCGCCAGCAGCGCGGCCGTCGCCGGCATCGATCCGGTCGAGCCGGCGGCGATCAGCGGGCGGTCGGGCCGCTGCCGCCCCAGCCGTTCCGCCTCGGCTCCCAGCAGGAGATGCCGGCGCATCGCCGCGTCCATCACGCCCGCCTCGCGGCACATCTGCGGCCACTGCCGCGCGACGATCTCCAGGAAGTTGCGCGACATGTCCCAGTAGCGGCTGTAGTCGTCCGGCACGAGGGCGCTGATGTCCTCCACGGACTTGCCGTGGATGGACAGCGTGTCGATCAGCGCGCCGAGGTCGCCGGCCAGGGCGAGCGCGTCGGCCGGCGTCGCCGAGACCAGCAGCTGCTCGTCGTCGTCCAGCCGCAGCAGCGCCCGGTCGACGCTGCGCGCCCAGGCCAGCACGAGCTGCGCCAGCGCCAGCCGGCGGGCCGTCGGGCTCGCCTCGGGCGGCAGCGCATCGCCGGCCGCTGCGTCCTCGCCGAAGGCCAGGCCGGCGCGGTCGAGCAGTTGCGCGTCCTCCGCCTCGTCGACATCGCCGAGCGGGACGATGCGCGGCAGCAGCATCGCCTGCCCGCCCGTGCGCTCGGCCAGCACCGCGGCGAAGGCGCGCGCGGCGCGCCGCGTCGGCAGCAGGATCGTCCCGGCGGAGAGCGAGAGCGGATCGGCCGGGTCGGGCCAGCCCGGCACCAGGGAACCGTCCAGCAGCGCGTCGGCCAGCGTCGCCAGGAAGGGCGCGCCGGGCGGGATGGTCAGGACGCGGGGCAGGTCGCGCGCCGACACTCAGCGCACGCTCTGCGCGATCTTCGCCTCGGCGAGGCCGATCGCCTCCGGCGTGCCGACGTGCAGCCAGTGTCCGTCGAGCCGCAGGCCGTAGAGCCGGCCGTTCGCCTGCGCACGGTCGAAGAGGAGGTTCAGCGAGAACACATCCGGCGTATCCTCGAACAGCGACGGCTTGATGATGATGACGCCGGCGTAAACGAAGGGAACGACCTGCCGCTCGCCCCGCCGCTGCAGCCGCCCGTCGGCGTCCATCAGGTAATCACCGATGCCGTCGTAGCCCGTCGCGGACGACGACGCCGCGACCAGCATCAGCAGGTCCATCCGCTCGGGATCGAAGGCTTCGGCCATCCGCTCCAGGTTGGGCCGCGGCCCGTCGATCCAGAAGCTGTCGGAGTTGAGCACGAAGAAGGGGGCCCTCGGGCGGTTCTCGCCGATCAGGGGCAGGGCCTTCTTCACGCCGCCACCATTGTCGAGCAGCCGGTCGCGCTCGTCGGAGACGAGCACCTTCGGCGCAGGGCGGCGGGCGACGTGATCCTCCACCTGTCCGGCGAGGTAGTGGACGTTGACGACGGCCCGGGCGATCCCCGCTTCGTTCAGCGCGTCGAGGATGTGGTCGATCAGCGCGCGGCCGGCGACCGGCACCAGCGGCTTCGGCGTCGTCAGCGTGAGCGGACGCATGCGCATCCCGAGCCCGGCGGCGAGGACCATGGCGGTGTCGGAGAGGGTGCTGGCTGCGGCGCGGCGGGCAGGCATGGAGGCGGCTCGGGCTCGGTGTCGCGACGCCGCGAATCAGGCCGGCTCGAACAGCGTCGGGGTCACCGTCTCATACCAGACCTTCAGGTCCGACAGAACCGGATGGGCCAGGTCGCGCACCAGATAGCGCTGGATACGAGGCAGGTGGCGCAGGTACTGCGGCTTGCCGTCCCGCCTGTCGAGGCGCGCGAATATGCCGAGGATCTTGGTCGCCCGCTGCGCGCCGAGCACCGCGTAGGCCATGGCAAAGTCGCCCATGGCGAAGGCGGGGTCCGCGCCCTTGCGCAGGCGCGCATAGTGGCCGAGCAGCTTGAGCTCGAGGTCCTCCGGCACGTCGAGCCGGGCGTCCTGCAGCAGCGAGACGAGGTCGTAGGCCGGGTGCCCGAGCACCGCGTCCTGGAAATCGATCAGCCCGACCCGCTGCGGCCCGTCCCGGTCGGCGAGCCAGATCAGGTTGGGCGAATGGTAGTCACGCAGCACCCATGTGGAGGGGCCCGAGGCGATCGGCTCCAGCACCGAGCGCCACAGGCTGACGAAGGTCGCCCGCGAGGAGCCCGACACCGTCACCCCGACGATGTGAGGCAGATACCAGTCGATCAGCAGCTCGACCTCGATGGACATGGCGTCGAGGTCGTAGGGCGGCACCGCGTAGTCGCTTCCGGGCGCGATGGGGAGCACGGTCGGCAGCGTCCGGCCGTGCAGCTGCGCGAGCACCGTCGCGGCCTCGGCGTAGCGCTCGGGGATCGGCCCGGCCGGGCCGACGGCGGGCTCGTCGCCGAGATCCTCGGTGAGCAGCAGGCCGGCGTCGAGATCCATGGCGTAGATCTCGGGCGCGCTGAAGCCCTGGGCGCGCAGCGCGTTGTCCATGGCGACGAAGGGATGCACGCTCTCGGCCAGCCGCGCGATGGCGCTGTAGGGCTTGCCCATGCGCACCGGAGGCCCGTCGGGCCGGCGCGGCATGATCATCAGGATCGCCGTGCGTCCGCCCAGCGTCAGCCGCTCGTAGGCTCGCGTCGAGGCGTCGCCCAGCAGGAACTCGCGCTTCGCCTCGCTCCAGCCGGCCGTGTCGAGCAGCGCGGCGATGGCGCGGGCCCGCTCGAGCCGGCCCGCCCACGAACCCCAGCCCGTGAGCACGGCGACGCGGGAGCCGCCGCCCCGTGAGCCGATCGCCAGATGGACGTCGAGGCGTTCGGCCTCGACGAGGAACCCCGCCTTCTCCGGCCATTCGACGAGCACGAGCGCGCCCTCGGCGGCCTCGTCCCAGCCGAGCTCCGCGAGGTCGTCGACCCCGCCGATGCGGTAGAGGTCGGCGTGGACCACCGGAAAGCGCGGCGTGTCGTAGGTCTGCAGCAGGGTGAAGGTCGGGCTCGGCACCTCGAGTGCCGGATCCTCGGCCAGCACGCGCAGCAGCGCGCGGGCGAAGCTCGTCTTGCCGGAGCCGAGGTCGCCGGAGAGCGTCACGAGGTCGCCGGCGGCGAGCGAGGGCGACAGCAGCACGGCAAGGCGCGCCGTCGCGGCCTCGTCCGGCAGCTCCACCGTCCACGTCGCCGACGGCAGCTTCGGGGCGGTATCGATGGCCATGGCCGCGCTCCCCGTCATTCGGCTGCCACCCTGTCCGAAATCCCGTCTGCGGGAAAGGTGCAGGTCACGATCGTGCCGCGCCCCGGCGAGGAATCGATGGCGACCCGGCCGCCGTGCAACTCGACGAAGGAGCGCACGATGCTGAGCCCGAGACCCACGCCCCGGTGCCGGGACCCCTTGGTGTGGCTCTCGAACCGGTCGAACACCCGGCTGATCATCTCGGGCGGGATGCCTCGGCCCTCGTCGCGGACGCGGAACACGACCTCCCCGTCGGTACGCTCCGCCGTGACGTTGATCGCCTGGCCCTTCTGCGAGAAGCCGACGGCGTTGGACAGCAGGT
>JAIYAB010000390.1 GCA_027489275.1 Hyphomicrobiales bacterium | reverse complement strand
GAGCGGGTCCAGCGGGAACTCGCGCAACACGAAGCGCACCTTGCCGGTGTCGATGTATTTCTGCTTCAGGGCGGGCCAGGTCTTGGTGTGGAAGGTGGCGCAATGGCTGCAGGTGAGCGAGGCGTACTCGTAGATCGTGACCTTGGCGTCGTCCTTGCCGACCCAGATGTCGCCGAGCGGGCTGCCGACCGCGAGTTCGGAGGCCGACACCGACTGGGCGGCCGCCGGAACCGGCAGGCCCGGCAGGGCGACGGCCGCGACGCCCGCGCTGGCGAGGCTGAGGATGACGGAACGGCGCGTCGACATTGTCGCTCTCCTGGAAACCCGTGATGCGGCGGCACAAGCCGCGCGCTGACTTTCAACCCGCCCGAACAATGTGGCAAGACGCCGACGATCGGAAGCCTCGGGCGACGCGTCCTACCATCCGCCGGCGCCGAAGGCATTCACATCGCCGTCATCGTGCCTCGCGCGACCTGCCGTCAACACCCGGGTCTCAACCGCCGCGGGCCTTGATGCCGGCCCCCAGCCGCACCAGGGCCTCGCGCAGACCTTCGTCCTCGACGTCGCCGACCTGCGCGCGCGCCGCCGCGACCGCGCCGGCGTCGGGCTCGGGCGGCTGGAAGCGTCGCACCCTGTCGCGGCCGACCGGCCCCTGCCTGATGACGATCCGTCCCACGCACCGCCAGCCATAGCGGGTGTTCACCCGCTCGATGATAACGGGAGCAAGGTGCTGAACCTCCAGCGCGAAAGCCCCCTCCACGCGCACCACGAGGATGGCCGGTTCGCCGGGGCCGTCGTCGATCACCCCCGCCGGTCGGCGCGGCCACTGCAGCTTCACCGGCTCGGTGAACGCCGCCAGCCGCTCGCCGACGATCTCGGGCCAGCCGACGACGACGTCCGCCGCGGCGAAGCCGTGCGCGGCCAGCACCGGACCGATGGCGGCGTCGATGAGATCGGCGAGCGGCCTCGCGCGGGGCTTTTTCAAGGGCGAGGTCCCTTATCCACAGGCCGGCGCTTCACGCCCGGCGGGCGCGTGGGTAACGCTCTCCATATGACCGCTGCTCCCCCGCCCGCACAAGCCCGGCCGACGCCGGACCCTACCGCGCTGCTCGCCTGGTACGACCGTCATCGCCGCACGCTGCCATGGCGGGCGCGCCCCGGCGAGACGGCCGATCCCTACCGGGTCTGGCTCTCCGAGATCATGCTGCAGCAGACGACGGTGCGCGCCGTCGTGCCCTATTTCGAGCGCTTCCTGCGGCTGTTCCCGACCGTGGAGGCGCTGGCGGAGGCCCCCGCAGAGGAGGTCATGAAGGCGTGGGCCGGCCTCGGCTATTACTCCCGCGCGCGGAACCTGCACGCCTGCGCCATGGCGGTGGTCGAGCGGCACGGCGGGCGCTTCCCCGCCGACGAGGACGCGCTGCGCGCCTTGCCGGGCATCGGCGCCTACACGGCCGCGGCGGTGGCCGCCATCGCCTTCGACCGGCGCGCCGTGGTCGTCGACGGCAACGTCGAGCGCGTGATCACACGGCTCCACACCGTGGACGAGCCGCTGCCCGGCGCCAAGCCGCGCATCCGCACGCTGGCCGACGGGCTGACGCCGGACACGAGGCCCGGCGACTTCGCCCAGGCGATGATGGACCTCGGAGCCACCATCTGCACGCCCAAGTCGCCCGCCTGCGGGCTGTGCCCGTATCGCGAGCCCTGCCGGGCGCGGGCGGAGGGCACGGCCGAGACCTACCCGCGCAAGGAGAAGAAGGCGGAGGGCGTGCTGCGGCGCGGGGCCGCCTTCGTCGCAGTGCGGCCGGACGGCGCCATCCTCGTGCGGACCCGCCCGCCCAAGGGCCTGCTGGGCGGCATGACGGAAGTCCCTGGTACGGCCTGGGCCGCGGGCTTCGACGCCGCCGCCGCGCTTGGCGATGCGCCCGTCGCCGCGCGCTGGACGAAGGTGCCCGGCACGGTCGGGCACGTCTTCACGCATTTTCCGCTGGAACTGGTGGTGTTCCGCGCGCAGACGGAGGCCGAGGCGCCGGAGGGCTGCCGGTGGCTGCCGAAGCGGGAGATTCCCGGCGCGGCCTTCCCCACGGTGTTCCGCAAGGTGCTGGCGCACGCCCTCGGGGACGCGGACTAGGAACGGGAAACGGGCCTACGCCGCCTTCATCTGGTCGCGCAGGGCGCGGCGGAAGCTGTCGATGGGCACCAGCGATGAGTCCCGCTCGGTGTGCCAGAAGGTCCAGCCGTTGCAGGCGGGCAGGCCCTGCACGAGCGCGCCCACCTTGTGGATAGAGCCGATGACGCCGCCATGGGCGAGCGTGCCGTCCGCGCGCACGACGACCGACCAGCGCCGCCGCTCGTCCACCAGCGTCGTGCCGGGCGCCAGCAGGCCGGCTTCCAGCACGGACAGGAAGGGAATGCGCGGCTCCGTGCGCTTTTCCGGCGCGGCGGAGACGGTGGCCGCGTCCAGCGGCGTGACGGCGGCGATCCGCGCCCTCGCGGCATCGGCATAGGCCGTGTCGCGCTCGATGCCGATGAAGCGCCGGCCGAGCCGTCGGGCGACGGCGCCCGTCGTGCCGCTGCCGAAGAAGGGATCGAGCACCACGTCGCCGGCCTGCGAGGAGGCGAGCAGCACCCGGGCCAGCAGCGCCTCGGGCTTCTGCGTCGGGTGGACCTTGCGCCCGTCGCCGTCTTTCAGGCGCTCGGCGCCGGTGCACAGCGGGATGAACCAGTCCGAGCGGACCTGCAGGTCCTCGTTGCCGGCCTTCAGCGCGTCGTAGTTGAAGGTGTAGCCCTTGGCGGCTGCGCTGCGCGAGGCCCAGATCATGGTCTCGTGCGCGTTGGTGAAGCGCCGGCCGCGGAAGTTCGGCATCGGGTTGGCCTTGCGCCAGACGATGTCGTTGAGCAGCCAGAAGCCGAGATCCTGCAACGTCGCGCCGACCCGGAAGATGTTGTGGTAGGAGCCGATGACCCACAGCGTGGCATCCGGCTTCATGACCCGGCGAACGGCCAACAGCCAGGCCCGGGTGAAGGCGTCGTAGTCGGCGAAGCTCGCGAACTTGTCCCAGTCGTCGTCGACGGCGTCGACAAGCGACTGGTCGGGGCGCGTCAGCGCGCCTTCAAGCTGGAGATTGTAGGGGGGGTCCGCGAACACCACGTCGACGCAAGCGTCGGGGAGTCGCGCCAACTCGGCGACGCAGTCGCCGACGAGCACTCTGTCGAGGGGGAGCGACGAAGGCTCCATCCGACGGGCCGGCGAGGAACGCCCGGTACGCAAAACCTGAACCCGGGGTTCGTCGCCGGCTGCGTCGGTACGCGGGGTACCCATGGTGCAACACCGGTTACGCAACTGAACGACGCGACTATGGGTGCGTTAAGGTAAAGGGCGCGTTTAGCAGTTCAAAAAAATGCGTCCTGAAACAGTACGATGGCGGCAAGATTTGCCGCGCTCTTGCATTTACGAAGTGTTTACTTTCGCGTAGCGGCAAGGTTCCGATTGTCGGTGCCGACGGACTGCGCGAAGCCGCTGGTCGCGGCGGCCGGGTTCGCCGGTCCTGCAGGTCTCGACGCCTGCCGCAGTGGATGGCGCGCCGGCGGGGCCTTCGCTGTCGCCCGGAACGGTGCTATCCAGAAACATCAACCGGGGGTGGTCGATGATGCGAGGGACGCTTCAGGCACTGGCCGTCGCGGCCGCGGGGCTGGGCCTCGCGACGCCGCCCGTCGCGGCGCAGACGCAGGTTCCCGTGAACTACCGCTACGAGTGGTCGGTCAACAAGGACTACCACGACGACCCGGCCTATTACGTCTTCTACCGCCCCTACAGCCCGTATCGTCCCGGCTCCGTCGCCGTGAACAGCAGGGCGCCGCGGGCCCGCACGACGGCCGCCGCCTCCGGCCATCCGCCGCGCCGGCACGCGTACAAGATGAAATCCCCCCGCCATCCGCGCACCTATGCCGAGGCGCGTGTCGAGCCGGTGACGATGTGCCGGACGCATTATACCTACTGGGGTCCGCAGCGGGTCTGCCAGCGCATCTACTGAGCCGCCTCAGTCCCAGCCAAGCCGCGCCGCGCCGCGGTGGATCGCCTCGGCCGTCGGCGTGAACGCCCCGTCCGGGCCGTGCAGCGCCAGCGGCGCGAGGAGACTGAAGGGCGCGCGGCTGCCCTTCACCGCCTTGACCAGCACCCGCGTCGCCGCCGCGCCTTCGCGTGGCAGGACCGGCCTCGCGGCCACCGCGCCGAAACGCCGGTCGAGCGCGGCGAGAAGGGCGGGCAGCGCTGCCGCCCGGTGAATGCACAGCAGCGTGCCGCGGGGCGCCAGCAGGTCGAGCGCGCAGCGGATCCACCGGTCGAGGTCGCCTTCGCCCATCACATGCGCCGTCCTGCGGGCGGCGTCGGGCGAGGCGCGGACACGGCCGGCGGTGTCGAACGGCGGATTGGTGAGGACGAGCGTCGCCGATCCGGCCGCCAGCCCTGCCGCGCGCCGGGCCGCCGGCCGTGAGAGGATGTCCGCCTCCACCACGTCGACGCGTCCGTCGCGCCCGTTGGCGGCGACGTTGCGCCGCGCCAGGGCGGCCATGGCCGGATCGATCTCGACAAGCGTGACGCGCGCGTGCGGCTCCATCGCGGCGACCGCGAGCCCGACCGTGCCGACGCCGCTGCCGAGATCCACGGCGTGCCCCGCGAAGCCTTCGGGCGCAGAGGCGGCCAGCAGGATCGCGTCGGTGCCGGCGCGGTGGCCGGTCGCTGGCTGCGCGAGCGTCAACCGGCCGTCGAGGAGCCTGTCGGCGGGGGCCTCAACGGCCATGGGGAGGAACCTTGGGGGCCAGCTCGTGCGCGAGGCCGGCGTCGGTGAGGATGCGGCGGGCCTGCGCCTCCCAGTCCGCCGGCACCATGATCCGGCGGGGAAACGCGCCGATGGAGCCCTCCAGCGCGCTGATGTGCTGGTCGGCGACGAAGCAGCCGATTCCCGCGCCTTCGAGGAGCGACTCGACGACGGAGATCAGCACGATGTCGTTGGTGCGCAGCAGGATGACCATGGCGCAGCTTGGCAGACCCCGCACCGCTGCTCAACGGCGCGACACAGGGGGCTGTTGCGGCGGCACCCCCGGGCGTGGCAGTTTGCAGCGATCGCCGGGGCGCCGCCCCGCGCCGAAACAGGGGTGGAATGGTCGTGGGTGTCGTGGTGTCCATGGACGGCAAGCCGTCTGCCGGTCCGTCCATCGATCCGCTGGTGTCGCTCACCGCGGACGGCATGGAGCGTGTCAACCAGATCATCCTCGCCCGCGTCGGCTCCGACGTGATGCTGATCCCCGAGATCGCCCAGCACCTGATCAACTCCGGCGGCAAGCGGCTGCGGCCGATGCTGACGCTGGCCACCGCCTCGCTCAGCGGCTACCAGGGCGATGGCGCGGTGAAGCTCGCCGCCAGCGTCGAGTTCATGCACACCGCCACGTTGCTGCACGACGACGTGGTCGACGGCAGCGAGATGCGCCGCGGCAAGCTGGCCGCCCGTATGCTGTGGGGCAACGAGGCGAGCGTGCTGGTGGGCGACTTCCTGCTCGGCCAGGCCTTCCGCATGATGGTGGAGGTTGGCTCGCTGCACGCGCTGGACGTGCTCTCCACCGCCGCGGCCGTGATCGCCGAGGGCGAGGTGATGCAGCTCGCCGCCGCCAAGAACACCGAGACCACGGAGGACGAGTACCTCGCTGTCATCCGCGGCAAGACCGCCGCTCTCTTCGCCGCCGCCTGCGAGGTGGGCCCGATCATCGCCGGCCTCGGCAAGGCCGAGCAGGCCGCCTGCCGCAGCTACGGCGCGAATCTCGGCATCGCCTTCCAGCTCGTCGACGACGCGCTGGACTACGGCGGGGCCTCCGCCAAGCTGGGCAAGAAGGTCGGCGACGACTTCCGCGAGGGCAAGATCACGCTGCCCGTAGTGCTCTCCTTCCGCCGCGGCAGCGAGAGCGAGCGCGCGTTCTGGAAATCCGCGATGGAGAACGGCAACACGGGCGACGCCGAGCTGGAGCAGGCCATGGCCATCATGCGCCGGCATCGCGCGATCGAGGATACGATCGAGCGCGCGCGCCACTACGGCGCGATGGCGGTGGACGCGCTCGCGCTGTTCCCGGACGCGCCGATGAAGGCCGCGATGCTCGAAGCCGTCGACTTCTGCATCGCCCGGACGCATTGAGATCGGCCAAGCCCGCCGAAATCCCGCCCCATCTCGACAGCACGGCTCGCGACCCATAAAAGCCGGGACGGCCGCCGGCTTGGCGGCGCATCGGCCGATGGTATCCCATGCCTGACCTGCTGCTCGAACTCTTCTGCGAGGAAATCCCGGCGCGCATGCAGCGCCGGGCGGCCGAGGACCTGAAGAAGCTGGTCACGGACGCGCTCGTGGAGCGCGGGTGCCTCTACGAGGGCGCGCAGGCCTTCGCGACGCCGCGCCGCCTCGCGCTGCACGTCGTCGGCCTGCCGGCGTCCCGGCCGGACCAGAAGGAGGAGCGCAAGGGCCCGCGCGTCGGCGCGCCGGAGGCCGCCATCCAGGGATTCCTGAAGAGCGCCGGCCTGTCTGACATCTCCCGGGCCGTCGTGCAGAGCGACGGCAAGAAGGGCGAGGTCTACGTCGCCGTCATCGAGAAGAAGGGCGGGCCGACGCAGGACGTGCTGGCCGAGATCGTGCCCGCCGTCGTCCGTGCCTTCCCGTGGCCGAAGTCGATGCGCTGGGGCGCGGCCTCGGCGAAGCCCGGTTCGCTGCGCTGGGTGCGGCCGCTGCAGTCCATCCTGTGCACCTTCGGGCCCGAGACGGAGACGCCCGAGGTGGTGGCCTTCGACGTCGACGGCCTGCGCTCCGGCGACGCAACCGCCGGCCACCGCTTCATGGCGCCGGACCCGATCCTCGTGCGCCGCTTCGACGACTACGTCGCCGCCCTGCAGCGCGCCAAGGTCGTGCTCGACGCCGACCGCCGCAAGGAGATCATCCTGGCGGACGCCCGCAACCTCGCCTTCGCCCGCGGGCTCGAACTCGTGGAGGACGAGGGCCTGCTGGAGGAGGTCGCCGGCCTCGTCGAATGGCCGGTGGCGCTGGTCGGCTCCTTCGACGAGCGCTTCCTCGATATTCCGCCGGAGGTGGTGCGCGCGACCATCCGCGCCAACCAGAAGTGCTTCGTGCTGCGCGACCCCGCGACCGGACGCCTCTCCAACCGCTTCGTGCTGGTCGCGAACATCGAGGCGAGCGACGGCGGGGCCAAGATCGTCGCCGGCAACGAGCGCGTCGTGCGCGCCCGCCTGTCCGACGCCCGGCACTTCTGGGAGACGGACAGGAAGCCGCTGGCCGATTATGCCGCGCTGGCCGACAAGCCGCTCGACCAGCGGCTCGCCAAGCTCGAGAACCTGAAGATCGTCTTCCACGAGAAGCTCGGCACGCAGGGCGAGCGCGTCGAGCGCCTCGTGCTGCTGGCGCGCGAGATCGCGCCGCTGGTGGGCGCCGATCCCGACCTCGCCGGCCGCGCCGCCCGACTCGCCAAGGCCGACCTCGTCACCGAGATGGTCGGCGAGTTCCCCGAGGTGCAGGGCCTCATGGGCCGGCGCTACG
>JAIYAB010000033.1 GCA_027489275.1 Hyphomicrobiales bacterium | reverse complement strand
GGATCCTCCAGCCCCGGCGCGTCGGCGGCGGGGAGCTCGACTACGTGGCACTGATCGACGTGTCGGACGTGCTGGCGCGCGCTGACGCAGCGGTCGCTTGGAATGTCGCGAACCTCGGCAGCCACCACTGGATGCTGGCCATGTTCGACAAGGCGGCGCAGGACGTCGTCTGGAACGACAACGTGGACGCGCTCATCGCTTCGTCTTTCGTCTTCCCGGCCGGGCGGGCGACCCGGGCGAAGGGCGGCTATGTGATCAAGGGGCGCTGGCCGTTTTCCTCCGGTGTCGAGCCCTCCGAGTGGAACATGCTGGCTGGCATCGTGTCGTCCGACGACGAGACCGAGGCTGCCGAGTACCGGATCTTCCTCGTGCACCGGCGCGACTACCGCATCATCGACACCTGGAACGCGATGGGCCTGCGCGGCACAGGCTCGCATGATGTCGAGATCGACGAGCTGTTCGTCCCCGAACACATGACGCTGGCTGTGTCGGCGCTACGCGGAGGAGGCACGCCTGGGAGCGCGGTGAATCCGGGTCCCCTGTACCGGATTCCCGTGTTTGCGCTGTTTCCCTACGTGTTGTCGGGCGTCGCGCTGGGCAATGCGCAGGGCTGTCTCGACGACTATCTCGCGGTCGCGCGCAAACGCGTGTCGACCTACAACGGGGCGCAGCTCGGCGAATTCCAGTCCACTCAGATCAAGGTCGCGACGGCCGCCGCCAAGATCGATGCGGCCCGCATGATCATGCGGCGCAACTGCATCGAGGCGCAGGAGGACGCGGCGCGCGGGCGCATTCCGGATCTCATCGAGAAGACCCGCTATCGGCGCGACGGCGCTTTCAGCGTGAACATGTGCACCGAAGCCGTGACGCAGATCTTCGGCGCGGCCGGGGCCGGCGGTCTGGCCATGAAGAACGACCTCCAGCGCCAGTTCCGGGAAGCGCATGCGATCAACGCGCATATTGCCTTCAGTTTCGACGCCGCCGGCGCCAATTACGGGCGGGTCGCGCTCGGGCTGCCGTCCGAGAACCCGACCCTTTGACCGCGCAGAGGCCGCCCATGACCAGCACAGCCGCGGCCCTGCCGCCCGCTTCCGCGCCCGAACCGCGCTTCGATCCGCGCGACTACCGGCGCACATTGGGTTCGTTCGGGACGGGTGTCACCATCGTGACGGCCCAGACCGCGGACGGGCGGCGGGCGGGGCTCACGTGCAACTCGTTCGCCTCGGTGTCTCTCAATCCTCCGTTGGTGTTGTGGAGCCTTGTGATCCACTCGCCGAGCCTGCGGATCTTCCAGGAGGCGACGCATTTCGCAGTGAACGTGCTGGCGCGCGACCAGTCGGAGCTTGCGATGACCTTCGCGAAATCGGGCGTCGACAAATTCAGCAGCGCGGTCTGGTGGGCGGGCTGCGGCGATGCGCCTGTTCTCGACGGTGTCGCGGCGAGCTTCGAGTGCCGCAACAGCTATCGCTACTATGGCGGGGACCACATCATTTTCATGGGCGAAGTTGAACATTACACCCGCCGCGACGCCGCTGAGCCTCTGTTGTTCGTGAAGGGGCAGTTCGGCGGGTTCGAGGCGGGATCGTGACAGGCATGGCCTGCGCCGCCGTCGAAGAGCTTGCTGCCGCAAAGCCGAAACAGCGCCGGTTGTCGCCGGAGCGGCGGCGGGCGGAAATCATCGAGCGTGCTGCCGAATTCTTTGCCGAGGAAGGCTTCGAGCGCGGGACCCGCGATCTGGCTGCGAGCCTTGGGGTGACGCAGCCGCTGCTCTACCGGTACTTCCCAAGCAAGGATGACCTCGTCGGAGAAGTGTACTCCCACGTGTATCTTCGCCGCTGGAACCCGGATTGGGAGGCGCTGCTCGTCGACCGCTCGATGAGCCTTCGGGAGCGCCTGCGGCGCTTCTATGGCGCGTATACCGCGGTGATCTTCACGCGGGAGTGGATCCGGATCTATCTGTTTGCGGGTCTGAAGGGCATTGATCTCAACCGCAGGTACATTGGGCTCGTCGAAGACCGGTTGTTGCGGCCGATCGTGAACGAGTTCCGTCACGAGGCTGAATTACCTGAAAAAGAGCCAAATCCGACGGAAATCGAACTGGCTTGGCTGCTCCATGGCGGGATTTTCTATCATGGCGTCAGAAAGCACGTGTTCGGTTCGCCGGTGCTGGAGGACCAGGAGACGATGATCGCCAACGCGCTCGACACGTTCCTGGAAGGGGCCCGCCGGCTGTATGCGCGGCCCTAGGCCGCGCGGCCCCGCGCATGGGCGCACACCTCCTCGCCCATGCCGGCGCAGCGACCCCGAGCGGTCGCGCAGCTGGTCAAACCCGCTCGATGCGTCCGGACGCCGCGGACCGCGAAATCGCCTCGAAGGCGCGAACGTTGAACTCCATCTCTTCGGCGCTGACGGGGTAGGCGGCCCCGCCGGAGATGGCGCGCGCGAAGGCTTCGAGATTGTCCCGGACGGCGGGGTGGGGCGGGTGGAAGACGGTGTCGGCGACGCCGCCTCGCTTCACCGTGGTGACATCCCAGCCCGTCGATTTTTCCGGGTGAGTGCGGTCGCGGATCTCGATCCAGCCCTGCGAGCCGAAGACGGCAAGGCGGCCGATGAAGGGGGTGGCGAGGATGGCGGTCAGCGTCGCCGTCGCGCCGTTCTCGAAGGCCATCGTCACGGACAGGGTGTCGCCGTTGGCGAAGCTGCTGCCGCGGGTGGCGAGGCGGGCCCAGACCTCGGCGGGCCTGCCGAAGACGGCGATGGCGAGGTCGACGAGGTGAATACCTGTTGCCGAGAGCGGCCCGACTGGCGCTTCCACCGGAGACAAACGCCAGTTGTCCGGCGGCAGGGCGAAGAACTTGTCCTGGCTGAAGTTGGCTTCCATCAGCAGCGGCGTGCCGTAGTCGCCCCGGGCCAGCGCCTCCCGCATGGCGATGACGGCCGGCTCGAAGCGGCGCTCGTGGCCGATGCCCAGCACCACGCCGGCCGCCTTCACGGCGGCCAGCGCCCGGGCACCATCGGCGGCGGTGGTGCACAGCGGCTTCTCGCAGAAGACGTGCTTGCCGGCGCTGGCGGCGGCGACGATCTGGTCGGCGTGGAAGCGGTGCGGCGAGCACAGGATGACGGCGTCGACGTCGGGGCGCTCCAGAGCGTCCTCGAAGCGGGCCGACAGGGGCATGCCGAGATCGGCCGCGCCGACGCGGCTGCGGTCGTCTGGGTCGATGCCGAGCACGATGCGGAGTTCGGGGCTTGTGGCGAGTTCGCGGGCGAGCGTCTTGCCCCACCAGCCCAGCCCGACGATGGCGGCGCGGATCATGACCGGGCTCCCGTAGCGGCGGATGCGATGCGGGCCATCTCGGCGCGGTACCAGTCGCCGATGTCGCTGGCCGTCATCAGCGCCGTCGCCTCGTGGCTGCAGACATAGTCGAGAAGCTCTTCCAGGTAGCCGATGCGGTGCGGCACGCCGGTGATGTAGGGATGGATCGAGATCGCCATCACCCGCGCGTTCGTCTCGCCCTCCCGGGCGAAGCGGTCGAACTGGTCGCGGCCGCGGCGCAGCCATTCCTGCGGCGGTTGGTGCTGGAGGGCGTGGACGACGATGTCGTTCGTCTCGACCGTGTAGGGGATGGTGGTGACGGTCCCGAAGGGCGTGGCGATGTCCTGCGGCAGGTCGTCGATCACCCAGTCGGCGATGTACTCGATGCCATGCTTTCGAAGCAGGTCGAGCGTTTCGTCGGTCTCGGTCAGGCCGGGGCTCTCCCAGGAGCGGGGCGGGCGGCCGGTGAAGCCGGCGATGGCCTCCACGGTGCGGCCTATCGCGTCGTCCTGGTTCTCGACCCTGTGCATCGGACCCTGCAGGAAGCCGTGGCCCATGAACTCGAAACCGGCGTCCCGCGCCGCGGCGGCGACGCGGGGGTACGAGTTCACGACGTTGCCGTTGATGGCGAGCGTCGTGGGAATGGAGCGGCGCGTCAGCGCCTCGAATTGCCGCCAGAAGCCGACGCGCATCCCGTATTCGTGCCACGACCAGTTCGGCACGTCGGGCAGCAGCGGCTGGCCCATCGGCGGCGGCAGCACGGTGCGCGGCATCGCTCGCTCCATGCGCCACTCCTCGACATTCAGGATGACCCACACGGCAACCCGTTTTCCGCCTGGAAGCGTCAGGCGGGGCCGGTCGACGATGGCCTGGTAGGGGATGCGGTCGGACAGGGGCATCGGACGGCTCGCCTCGAACGTAGCAGATGGGTAGTCCTGCCGGATCACGGAATGCCGAGGAAGCCCGCGATCGCCCGGTTGAACTCCGCCGTGCGGTCGATGTTCGGCAGGTGCGCGCCGCCCTCGATGACGGCAAGCCTGGCCCCCGGCGTGGCGGCGGCCATGGCCTCCATGGCGGCTACAGGAGCGGCCATGTCCGCGCTGCCGCAGACATAGAGAGTGGGAGCCGTGACGCGGCCGAGATCCTTCAGGACATCGAGGGTCCTTATGGCAGCGACGCAGCCGCGATAGCCTTCCACCGGCGTGGCCAGGAAGGCTGCCTCGACGGCAGCTAGCGCGGCGGGGTGTTCTGCGCGCCAGTCCGGCGCAAACCAGCGCTCCATCGTGCCGCCGACGATCCGGCCGAGGCCGCCCTCGTCCACGGCGGCGAGGCGCTCGACCCAGCTCTGCTGGAAGGGCGCAGGCGCGTCGGCGCGGGTGTCGCAGCAGACGATACGCTCGAGCCGGCCGGGATGGGCCAGGGCGAGATGCATCGCCGTCATGCCGCCGAGCGAAAGGCCCATGAAGGTTGCGCGGGCGATGCCGTGATGATCCATCAAGGCGACGACATCGCCGACGAGATCGTCGAAACCGTAGGGCGCCGGCGGCACGCCGGACGCGCCATGGCCGCGGGTGTCGTAGCGCAGAACGCGGAAATGCGGCTCCAGCAGCGCAAGCTGCGGCTCCCACATCGCCACCGTCGCGCCGAGCGAGTTCGACAGCACGATCCACGGGGCGCCGACCGTGCCGCTGACGCGGCAGGCGAGGAGCAGCCCGTCGTGCTCGACGAAGGCGGCGCTCATGCTGCCGCCTCATTCGACCCGATGGCCGCCTCGACACGCGGCAGCACCTTCTCTGCGAGCAGGATCATGGAGTTGCGGCCGAGCGTGCGGTCCTTCCAGTCCTTGCCCGCATAGAGCAGGGTGCCGAAATCGCCGACCTGCTCGCGGAAGGCGAGGAGGTCGTCGGCGACCTTGTCGGGCGTGCCCCAGATGATGAGTTTCTCGCAGACGCTCTCCAGCGTCACCTCGTCGTCCGGCTGGTCGCGGCGGCTCTTGAAGAGCTCGATGCGGCCGTTCTTCTTCAGCTTCGTGAAGAGCGAGCGGTAGTAGGAGACGTAGGGGCCCGAGGGGTCTGTCGCGTAGGCCTTCGCGGTGGCGAGGTCGTCGGCGACGAAGACGCTCTTGGCCACGCGCCAGTTGGCCGGATCGGCGGGGCGCCCGGCGCGGGCGCAGCCCTCGACATAGTTCGGCCAATGGCTCTTGACCCAGGGCGGCATCAGAAAGTTCGCCGAAATGGGATCCCAGCCGCGCGCCGCCGCCTCGGTGACGCCCTTGGAGAAGGGAGCGACGGCGGTGACGACGATGGGCGGATGCGGCCGTTGCAGGGGCTTGGTCATCATGCCCTGGCCGATCTCGGGCATCTGCGTGCGCTCGGTCGTGATCGTCCAGTACTTGCCCTTGAGGTTGTAGGGCACCTCGCCGGCCCAGATGGCGAGGACGTGGTTGATCGCCTCGAGGAACATTTCGTTGCGGTTGTTGTCGAGGTTGCCGAACACCTCGGCGTCGGACAGGAGACCGCCGGGGCTGATGCCGAAGATGAAGCGGCCGTCGAGCATGTGGTCGAGCATCGCCACGGTGCCGGCCACGGCGGCCGGGTGGGCGTTCGGCATGTTGACGGTGCCGGTGCCGAGCCTGATTCGCTTCGTCGCCGCGGCGATCCAGGCGATGAAGGCCATGCAGGAGGTGATGTTCTCGGCCTTGTCCGTCACGTGTTCGCCGGCATAGGCCTCGACGTAGCCGAGCTCGTCGGCGAGCAGGAAAGCCTCGCGATCCTCCTGCAGGCACTGCCGCCAGTCCTTGTCCAGCGGATGGATCGGCATCGTGAAAAAGCCGAGCTTCATGAGGAGCCTCGTCCCGATCGTTACCAGTTCGATTCAGCCGGCCGGATGCCCGGTCGGTTCAGCGCTTCACCCCGGCGTCGCGCTCGAACACCTTGCAGACGGCGGCGGTGTCGAGGTCGCCCAGCCCCATCTTCAGCGCCTCGTCGTAGACCGGCGCGCTGCGGTCGAAGAGGGGGGTGGGGGAGCCCAGACCCTGAGCGAACTCCGCGATGATCTGCATGTCCTTCTGCCAAGTGGCGATGCGCATGGTCGGCGGCGCGTAGTCGTTGGCGACCATCAGGGGGCCGCGGATCTGGAAGATGCGCGAGCCGCCGGCGCCGGGGCCGACGAGATCGAGCACCATCTGCAGGTCGAGCCCGGCCTTCTCGGCCAGCACCATCGCCTCGGCCGTCGCCACGTTGTTGATGGCGACGAGGTGGTTGGCGACGAACTTGACCTTGCTGCCATTGCCGTAGGCGCCGACATCGGCGTGCTGCTTCGAGATGTCCTTGAAGATCGGCACGCAGCGGGCGATCGCGTCGGCTGGGCCGCTGGCATAGACGATGAGATCGCGCACCGCCGCCTGGGAACCGGTGCCGCTGAGCGGGCAATCGAGCGCGATATGGCCGGCCTGCGTGAGAACGGCGCCGATCCGCTCCTTGTCGGCCAGCGAGAGCGTGCTTGTCTCGCACAAGATGCGGGGAGGAGCGCCGCTGCCGGCGATCTCTCCGGCCACCGCCAGCGCCGCCTTGGAACTCGGCAGGCTGGTGATGATGATCGGCGCGCCCTGCGCGACGACGGCGGCGTTGCCTGCGCCGGTGAAGAGCGGGCCGGCGAGCGCGGCCATCGCGGCGGGATCGGTGTCGAACCCGACCACCCGCCAGCCGCGCTCGATCAGGTTGCGCGCCATGGCCCCGCCCATGATGCCGAGGCCGACGATGCCGACGGTCCTGTCCATTGGTGTCTCCTGCGGGCGGCGCGGTTCAGTCGAGGCCTTCGACAGCGACCATGTGGCGGACGGCGTTGCCGGTCGCGTAGGTGCGGGCCTGCGTGTACTCGGGCGAATTGTAGCAGGCGACCGCCGCGTCGAGGCTCGGGAAGCGGGCGACGACGGTGCGCTCGAACTCGCCGCCCTCGAAGATCACCTGCTTGCCGCCGCGGGCCAGGAACACGCCGCCGTGCTTCTCGATGGCCGGGCCGGCGAGGGCGGCGTACTTGGCGTAGACCTCGGGGTTCGTCACGTGGACGCGGGACACCCAGTAAGCTGACATGGCAGGCTCCTCATCGATCGGGGGCCGCGCCCGGCGACGCGGCCGGCTTCAGCGGCCCAGATTAGGCAGCCACGTGGCCGTCTGCGGAAACACCGCGATGACGACGATGGCGAACAGCAGGCAGAACCAGAACGGGATGGCGGCGCGGAAGATCTCGCCCAGCTTGATGTTTTCCTCGGGCAAGGCGGCCTTCACCGTGAAGACGAGAATGCCGAAGGGCGGTGTCAGCAGGCCGGTCTCGATGGCGATGATGCCCATGATCGCGAAGGCCAGCGGATCGAAGCCCAGCGCCGCGGCGACGGGCGCAAAGACCGGGACCGTCAACAGGATGATCGAGATCGAGTCGATGATGCAGCCCAGAACGAACCAGATCAGCACCATGATCGCGAGGATCTCGAACGGGCCGAGCCCGGAGCCGATGAATAGCTCCTTCGCGGCGCCGGTGATGCCCGTCATCGACAGGACGCGCGAATAGAGCTGCGCCATGACGAGCAGGAGCAGCAGGGGCGCGGCGGTTCGGCCGACCGAGAGCACCACGTCGATGATCTCGCGCGGCTTCATGCCCTTGGCGAGCGCCAGCAGCAGCGCGGCAGCGGCGCCGACGCCGGCGCCCTCCGTGGGAGTGAACAGGCCGAACCAGATCCCCCCCAGCACGCCCACGATGAGGGCGATAACCAGCATGGTGGAGCGGAAGACGTCCTTCATCTTCTCTTCGTCGTGGCCGAAGCTGATGGTCAGGGGGTCCTTTGCGTTGCGTTCGGCGCCGACGAGTGCAGGATTCCGCTTCGCGGCCCACACGATGTAGACGGTGTAGAGCGTCACCACGATGAAGCCGGGGATGATGCCGGCGACGAAGAGCGAGCCGATCGACTGCTCGGTGAGCACGCCCCACACGATCATCAGGACGGACGGCGGTATCAGCATGCCGAGGCAGGCGGAGCCGGCGACCGTGGCCAGCGCGAAGGACCGGTCGTAGCCGAAGCGCTTCATCTCCGGCCAGGCAATGCGCGAGAAGGCGGCTGCGGCGGCGATGCTGACGCCGGTGATGAAACCGAAAATGGCGTTGGCGAAGACGGTGGCGACGGCGAGGCGGCCGGGCAGCCATTTCGTCGCCCTGTTTACCAGGGCGAACAGGTCCCGCGCCGCGCCGCATTTCGCCAGGAACTCGCCCATCAGCATGAAGAGCGGGATGACGGCGAAGATGTAGTCGCGCACGGCCTCGTAGGCGGTGTTCGAGACGAAGCTCGTCACGACGTGCATGTCGGGCTGCATCATGTAGATGCCGAGCGCCGCGGTGATGCCGAGCGAGATCGC
This sequence comes from Hyphomicrobiales bacterium, assembly GCA_027489275.1. Classification (GTDB taxonomy): domain Bacteria; phylum Pseudomonadota; class Alphaproteobacteria; order Rhizobiales; family Beijerinckiaceae; genus Alsobacter. The sequence goes on along the minus strand of JAIYAB010000033.1, from coordinate 24,028 downwards.
GATGTGCACGCCCGACAGCACGAGGCCGAGCAGTACGACCACGACGACGATCATCTGGGTGGGTTCGAACATGATGATCGTCCGTCAGTGGGAGACGCCGGTCGCGACGACCGTGCCTGTCCTGAGCGCGCGCACCTGGCGCTGGATCAGGACCACGTAGCAGAGCAGGGCCAGCGTGCTGCCGACCAGGACGGCGAGGCGGACGGGCCACATCGGCACGCGCAGCGCGCCCTCGCCCTCGTACTCGCCACTGTCCCAGGCGTGCCAGAACCCGTCCCAGGTTCCGGTGATGATGATGGCGAAGAGCAGGATGCCGAGGCACGAGCCGAAGATGTCGAGCAGGCCGCGGGCGAAGACGGGGAGGCGGTCCATGATCGCGTCGACGCGCAGCATGCCGCCGGTCAGGATGGCGTAGGACGCCATCAGGTAGCACACGATCACGATGGTGCTGGAGACGAGCTCGGGCGTGCCCTTGAGCGGGCTGTTGAAGGCGACGCGGCCGATGACGTCGGCCACGACGACGAAGCTCAGCATGAAGGCGAGCACGGACGCGAACACCAGCAGCGCGCGTGCCGCCGTGTCGAGCGTTTTCTCGAACATGAAACCGGCCCCCCGAACAAGCGGCGGAGCCGGGCGCGGGGCCCGGCTCCGGTGGATCACGTCACTTGACTTCGTAGCGGACAGGCCACTTGTGGCCGAGCTTCTCGGCCTCATCGAGGGCGAGCTTGAGCACCTGCGTGCCCGGCATGTTCGCCTTGTCGAGCTCGGTCGCCTTCTCCTGCGGCCAGGCCTTGAGCGAGGTAGCCCAGTCCTGCGCCACGGACGGCGGGAGCTGCTTGACGATGGCGCCCATCGACTTCAGCTGCTCGATCTGCTTGGGGTAGTTGGCGTCGTTCACCGTCCCCGTCATCGCCTCGAACTCCTTGGCGACCTCGAGGATGATGTCCTGCACGTCCTTCGGCAGGCGCTGGAAGCGGCTTTTGTTGATGGTCAGGCCGTGCCACGTGATCGCGCCGAAGCCGATCTCGGTGTAGTACTTCGCGACTTCGTTGAGCTTGAAGTTGACGACGCCCGACGGGAACATGATCCAGCCGTTGTAGACGCCCGTCTGCATGGAGGTGTAGGCCTCCGGCAGCGACGACTGGACCGGCACGACGCCGGCGTATTCCAGCCACTTCAGGTTGAGGCCGGCGCCCGCGATCTTGCGGCCCTTGAGGTCGGCGACGGTGTTCCACTCGAAGGTGGTGTTCAGGTTGTAGCCGTTGTCCGAGATCAGGGCGATCAGCACCTGGCCGTACTTGTCCTCGAACACCTTGGACAGGAACGGGACCTTGTCGTAGACGGCGCGCGCCTGCTTGACGCTGGTGACCGAACTCATCGAGCCGAACGGCAGCATCACCTGGAAGGCGTGCAGCGGCAGGTTCGACGGTTCGAAGCAGAAGCAGTAGCCGCCGATGTCGATGATGCCGCTCTGCACGCCCTCGAGCGTGTCGGCGACCTTCACCATCGCGCCGCCATAGCCCTCGATGAACTCCACCTTGTGCTGGGTGCGCGCGGCGACGCGCTTGGACACCTCGGGCACGAAGAACGTGTTCATGAGGTTGACGTAGGTGTTCACCACCGGGTGACCGGAGGCGATGCGCAGCTTGATGTCCTCCGCCTGCGCGGCGGTCGTGGATGCGCCGGCCAGCGCGACGGCGGCTACGGCAGCTTTCAGCCAATGCTTCATTGAGCCCTCCTGATTTCCTCCCGAGAAATCGCGCGTATTCGGCAGATATCTCAGTTGCAAGTCAACTGGCACCCCGGGAAAATTTTTCCAGCACCCTTTTCCTGAATTTTCAGTCTTGCCGGTTGACGTCGATCCGCGTGGAGAAATATCAGTTGCGAGCGTCGGGGCTCGGACAGGACCACCAACGGCCCCGCCCATTGGAATGCTGATGTCGATGTCCGTGCTGGAAGACAGCTCCGAACTGATGCGGACGACGGTCTATCACCGGCTCCGCTCCGACATCCTGTCGTGCGTCCTGCGTCCCGGCTCGCAGTTGCAGGAAAAGCAGCTGTGCGAGCGCTATGGGGTTTCCAAGTCGCCGATCCGCGACGCGATGCTGAAGCTCGAGGAGCTGAGCCTCGTCGAGATCATGCCGCGCAAGGGCTATCGCGTCCGGCCGATCTCTCTGGCCGACGCGCGCGAGCTCTATGACCTGCGCCTGATGCTGGAGCGGGAGTGCGTGACCAAGGCGGTCGAGATCGCCAGCGATGCCGCGCTCGCCGCGCTCGACCGGTTCCGCGATGTCGACGGCTCGATGCCGCTGCCGGAGTGGATCGGCTACAACCGGGCGTTCCACGGCGCGATTGCCGACGCATCCGGCAATGCTCGCCTCGCGCATCTCACGCGGCAGGTTCTCGACCAGTTCGACCGGCTGACCACCATGAGCGTCTCGCAGAGCGGTCCCGAGGGGCGTTCGAGGTTCGTCGCCGAGCACGGCGGCCTGATCGACGCGTTGCAGCGGCGCGACAAGCGCCAGGCGCTCGCTCTCAGCCGCGACCATGCCGAAGGATCACGCAAGCGGGTGTTCGATGCGCTCGCCGATCTCTCCATCGTTCCCTGATGAGGACCGCATTCCAATGAAGACACGCGCGATTCGCATGGCGAAGCAGGGGGCGGCCGACGTCCTCGTCCTGCAGGACGTCGAACTGCCCGCGCCCGGCCCGGGCCAGGTCCTCGTTCGCCAGACCGCGATCGGCCTCAACTTCCTCGATGTCTACCATCGCTCGGGCGCCTATCCGCTCCCGGTGCCGAGCGGCGTCGGCAGCGAGGGCGCCGGCGTTGTCGAGGCGGTCGGCGAGGGCGTGTCTGCCCTGAAGGCCGGCGACCGAGTCGCCTACCAGGGCGGGGAGATCGGCTCCTACGCAGCGCACCGCGTCATGCCGGTCGCGCGCCTCGTGAAGCTGCCGGACGGCGTGGCCGACGAAGTTGCGGCGGCGATCATGCTGAAGGGCATGACGGTGGAGTACCTGCTCGACCGTTGCGTCCCGCTGAAGGCCGGCGACTTCGCGCTGACCTACGCCGCGGCCGGCGGCGTAGGGTTGCTGATGGGCCAGTGGGCGAAGGCCCGCGGCATCAGGCTGATCGGCGTGGCCGCCGGCGCCGAGAAGTGCGCGCTGGCCCGCGCCAGCGGCTATTTCGCGGTGCTCGACCGCAAGACGGACGACATCGTCGCCCGGGTGAAGGAACTGACCGGCGGCAAGGGCGTCCCGGCCGTGTTCGACTCGGTGGGCAAGGACACGTTCGAAACGACGCTGGATTGCCTCGCCCCGCGCGGGTTCTTCGTGTCCTTCGGCGCGACGACCGGCGCGCCGCCGCCGATCGAGGCCGGCGTGCTGCAGAAGCGCGGCTCGCTCTATTTCACGCGCCCGACGCTCGTCACCTACTCCGGCGACCCGGCCGACTACGCCGCCTCGGCGAAGACCGTGCTCGACATGGTCGCCTCGGGCGCTTTGAAGCCTCATATCGGCCAGCGTTATGCGCTGGCGGACGCGGCTCAGGCGCACCGCGACCTCGAGGCCGGAAAGACCATCGGCTCGACCTTGCTGATCCCCTGACAGATCGAATCAAGAACCAGGAGGAACGCCATGTCTGCGCAGGAAAAATGGCCCAAGCTGTCGCCCGAGATGCAGGAGGATGCGGCCACTCATGAATTCAGCGGCATCGTCGGCAGCGTGCTCGTGTCGGAGACCGACGAGGTGCGCGTGTGGCACCTTCACCTGAAGCCCGGATATCGCTGTCCGTTCCATCGTCACGTCCTGAACTACTTCTGGACCTGTCACTCGCACGGCTCCGCCCGCAACTACTTCGAGGACGGCACCACGAAGGAGGTTCGGCACTTCCCGGGCGACACGCGCCACCTTTATTTCGGCAAGGGCGAGTCGATGCTGCACAGCGTGATGAACACGGGCGACACAGACCTGCTGTTCACCACCGTAGAGTTCAAGAACAGCCCAAACGCGCCGCTGCCGATCCCGGATTCGGTGCGGCTTAAAATCCCGGCCTGATCCCGCGGAGGCGTCGATGTATTCCCACCCCGGCGTGAAGACGGACCCGGCGTTCCCGATACCCGACAGCATGAAGGCCTGGGTGCTCGGCGATCCCGAGCAGCTCAGCCTCGTGCAGAAGACGGTGCCCGTGCCGAAGAAGGCCGAGGTGCTGGTGCGCATCGATGCGATTGCGATCTGCGCCACCGATCTCGACGTGATTTCCAGCGGGCCGCCGGCGATGATCCAGGGCGGCCTGCCCTTCAACAAGAACTTCACGCCCGGCCACGAGTACATGGGCACGGTGGCGGCGCTCGGGCCGGGGGTCGACGAGTTCGCCATCGGCGACCGCGTTACCGTCGAGATCCACGCCGGCTGCGGGCAGTGCAAGCGCTGCCGGATGGGCATGTACACGAGCTGCCTGAACTACGGGCTCAACTACGGCGATGTCGACAAAGGCCACCGCGCCAACGGGTTCACCAGCGACGGCGGATTCGCGGAGTACGCGATCAACAACATCAACACGTTGATCAAGATCTCCGACGAGATGACCGACGAGGAGGCGACGCTCGTCGTCACCGCCGGCACGTCCATGTACGGCCTCACCGAACTGGGCGGGCTGATCGCGGGCGAGAGCATCGTCGTGATGGGGCCGGGGCCGATCGGGCTGCTCGGCGTCGCGGTGGCGAAGGCGCTCGGCGCGACGCCGGTGATCCTCACCGGCACCCGCGACAACCGGCTCCAGACCGGCCTCGAGCTTGGCGCGGACCACGTGATCAACGTGCGCAACGAGGATGGTGTCGAGGCTGTCCGCCGGATCACCGGCGGCAAGGGCGTCGACTACGTGCTCGAATGCTCGGGCGCCCCGGACGCGATCAACGAGGCGGGGCGGATGCTCAACCGCGGCGGCAAGCTTTGCCTCGCGGCCTTCCCGCACGATCCCGCGGTCGTCGACGTGGCGCACCTCGTGCGCAACAACATGTATGTCTACGGCATTCGCGGGGAGGGGCGCAGCGCCACCCACCGGGCGCACGCATTCATGGCCGAGAAGCGCTTCGACGCAACGAAGATCCACACGCACACCTTCATGATGGAGGAGTTGCCGAAGGCGCTGCACTACGCGCGCAACCGCATCGACGACGCGATCAAGATCGTCGTGAAGATGCCGCAGCGGCAGGCGGAGCTCGCGACCCGTCGCAAGGCAGGCTGATCGTGCTGGCCGATCTGGTCGCGCGCGTCGGCTGGATCGCCGCCTGCCTCGTGCTGGGCCTGCTGCTGACCTGGCAGGCCCCGGTCAACGCCGAGGCCGCACGGCGGCTCGGCTCGCCGGCCTTCGCGGCGATGCTGTCGATCGGGCTGAGCTTCCTGCTGATCACGATCTTCGTACTGATCACGGTGGGCATCCGCCCCAACGTCGCGGAACTGCGCGCCGGGCCCTGGTGGGCCTGGCTCGGCGGCATAACCGGGGCGGTGTTCGTGATGGGGGCGCTCGTCATCGTTCCCCATACGGGCACGTTCGTCTATGTGATGTCGGTCATCGCGGGGCAGATGATCGGGGCGGTGACGGCCGACAAGTTCGGTCTGTTCGGGCTTCCGGTCGTCGATCTCGACATCACCAAGGTCGTGGGCATCGTGCTCGTCCTGTCCGGCGTTCTCACCTTCCACTTGTCCAAGTGATCTGCGACAACCCGTTCCTGCCGATCCCGCATCCAATCCGGAGTTCGAAGTGTCCGCACCGCTCAAGGGCGTCATCGCCGCCATCGCAACCCCCGTCGACGCCGCCGGCGAGCCAGACTTGCCGCGCTACCTGAAGCTTGCGCGCCATCTGCTCGACAATGGCTGCGACGCGCTGAACATCCTCGGCACGACGGGGGAGGCGACCTCGTTCAGCCTCGCCCAGCGCAAGCGGACGATGAGCGCGCTCAAGGACGCGGGCCTGCCGATGGGCCGCATGATGGTGGGCACGGGCGCGGCCTCCATCGCCGACGCCGAGGAGCTGACGAAGCATGCCGCGGCGCTGGGCTTCGCCGGCGCGCTGATCATCCCGCCCTTCTACTACAAGGGCATCTCGAACGCCGGGATGCTGCGCTTCTTCGAGCGGATCGTGGCGGCGACGAAGGACACGCCGATCCCGCTCTACCTCTATCATTTCCCGGCCCTGTCGGGCGTGCCCTACAGCCCCTCGCTGGTCGCCGACCTCATCGGCGCCTTCGGAAAGCGCGTCGCGGGCCTCAAGGATTCGTCGGGGGACATGGAATACGCGCGCGGCATCGCGAAGGCCCATCCGGGCTTCGACGTGTTCCCCTCCAACGAGGCGACGCTGATCGAGGCGCGCACCGGCATCTTCGCCGGCTGCATCTCGGCCACGGCGAACCTCAATTCCGCGTGGTGCGGCAAGGCTTTCCACCAGGGCGACGAGAAGGCGCTGGCGACCGCGGTGTCGATCCGCAAGATGTTCGACGGCAAGGTCCTGATCTCGGGCGTGAAGGCGACGCTCGCCCACATCCACAAGGATCCCGCCTTCGCCGCGCCGCTGCCGCCCATGACGGCCTGCGATGCCGCCGAGCAGGCGCACTACGCCGCGCAATACGACCGCCTCTCGGCGGGCTGAGGGGCGCCTTGATCTTCCCCATGGCCGGGGGGCTGCGGACCGCATAAGGCTTCTCCCGATGGGAGAACCGATGCGTACGCTGCTGAGCTTCAAGACGCTGCTTTCCGTGACGCTCGCCGCCCTGGTGGGCGGGGCCGGGCTTTGGCTGCGCGGCGACGGCGCCACCGCCCACCTCGTGTGGTCGGCCGGCACGGCGTTCGTGCTGGCGGTGCTGCTCGTCATCATCGCCCGCTCGCTGGCGCGGGGAGAATTCGGGCTCGACATCGTGGCGGCGCTTTCGATGAGCGGATCGCTTCTGATCGGGGAGGCGCTGGCCGGCAACGTCATCGCGCTGATGTTCGCCGGCGGGCAGGTGCTCGAGGACCACGCCCAGCAGCGCGCGAAGCGCGACATGACGGCGCTGCTCGCGCGCGTACCGCGCACGGCCTCGCGCTATGACGACGGCCACCTCGCTCAGGTGCCGCTCGAGGACCTGAACCCGGGCGACCGCATTCTCGTGCGCCCGGGCGAGGTCGTCCCGGTCGACGGCGCGGTCAGCGGCCATCCGGCCCTGCTCGACGAATCGGCGATGACGGGCGAGCCGATGCCGGTGCGCCGCGCGGTCGGGCAGCCGGCGATGAGCGGCGCGACCAATGCCGGTGCGGCGTTCGACCTGATTGCCGAGCGCTCGGCGGAGCAGAGCACCTATGCGGGCATCGTGCGGCTGGTACGGGAGGCGCAGGATTCCAAGGCGCCGATGGCGCGGCTCGCCGACCGCTGGGGCCTCGCCTTCCTCGCGCTGACCATCCTGATCGCCGGAGCGACGTGGCTGCTGACCGGCGACGCGCGGCGCACGCTGGCGGTGCTGGTGGTGGCGACGCCCTGTCCGCTCATCCTGGCGGTGCCGGTGGCGATCGTCGCCGGCCTGTCGCGGGCGGCCAAGCACGGCGTGCTCGTGAAGAGCGCGGGCGCGCTGGAGGCGATGGCGCGGGCGCGAACGCTGCTGTTCGACAAGACCGGCACGCTGACCGGCGGAGCCCCGCGGATCGTCGCCGTCGAGCCGGCGGCGGGTTTCTCCGAAGACGAGATCCTGCGGCTCGCCGGGGCGCTGGCGCAGGGCTCGCAGCATGTCGTCTCAGCGGCGCTCGTGGCCGAGGCGCGCGAGCGCGGACTGGCGCTGCCGCCGCCGGCGGTCGTGCGCGAGGAGCATGGGGCGGGGCTCGCCGGCGTCGTCGATGCGCGGCCGGTCGTTCTCGGCTCGCTCGCCCACGTCGCCGCGCACCTGCCGGAGGAAGCGGCACGCGCTGTTCCGGCGGCTGAACGATCGCCCGAGACGATGGTGACGGCCGTGGGCGTCGATGGCCGCTTCGCCGGCCTCATCGTCATGGCGGACGAGGTCCGCGAGGAGGCGCGCGAGGCGCTGGCGGACTTGAAGGACGGCGGCTTCCGGCGCATCGTGCTCGTCACCGGCGACCGCGCCGACGTGGCTGCCGCCGTTGCGGCCCGGCTGCCGATCGACGAGATCGTTGCCGACGCGACCCCGGCCGGGAAGGTCGAGGTGGTGCGCAGGGAGGCCCTGCTCGCCACGACGGTCATGGTGGGCGACGGCGTGAACGACGCGCCGGCGCTTGCGGCGGCCGACATCGGCATCGCCATGGGCGCGCGCGGCGCGGCGGCGTCGTCGGAGGCGGCCGACGGGGTGATCCTGATCGACAGCCTCGACCGGCTGCCGCGCGCCTTTGCCGCGGCCCGGCGCGCGCGCGGGATCGCGCTGCAGAGCGTGGCGGCGGGCATGGCGCTCTCGACGCTCGGCATGGTGGCGGCCGCCCTGGGCCACCTGACGCCGCTCCAGGGCGCGCTGATCCAGGAGGCCATCGACGTGGCGGTCGTGCTCAACGCGCTGCGTGTACTGGCGCCCGGCGAGACGGAGCGGCGGCTGGCCGATCGCAACGCCGGCAGGCCGCTTCCCGGCGACCCTCAGCCCGCTTGACAGGGCAGGGGGCGTCCCGTAATTCAGCGCCACCGCAGCGGACCTTCGGTTCGCCCGAGCGGGAGTAGCTCAGTTGGTTAGAGCGCCGGCCTGTCACGCCGGAGGTCGCGGGTTCGAGCCCCGTCTCTCGCGCCACTTTCTCCTCGAGAAACATGGCCTTCGATTGTCCTGCCGCTATCGCGGCGGTGCGGATTCTCGCGTGCGCGTGAGGGTTTTCGCGGATGCGGACTTGGCTTTCTGTTAATCTGGTGGTTACGCTTTGCGCCAATTGCTTCGATGTCTAACGGTCTGCGATAGAAAGTTTCCAGAGTTCCGGTCGTAATGTGGCCGCCAGTCGCACCAAGCGGCGCGGACGCGGCAATTCATGTTCAAGACCCCGGTGTTCCCGAACCTTCCGGTCCTGGTGGTCGACGACAGCCCGTTCGCGCGCAAGATCGTTCGCAGCATGCTGGAGCCGGTGGGTATCCGGCAGGTCGTCGAAGCCGGGGACGGCGGCGACGCGCTCCAGCGGCTGGCGCAGTTCAAGCCTGCACTCATCATCCTCGACTGGAACCTTCCGATTCTTGGCGCCAAGGGCGTGCTCGACGTGCTGCGCGACCCGCGGGCGTCCAGCGAGACGGACATACCCGTCATCGTGATGTCGGCATCGCCGACGCGCCGGCTCATCAACGAGGCGGGTGAGCGCAATGTGCGCCACGTCCTGAAGAAGCCTTTCGCGCCGAAGGCGCTGTGGCAGCGCATCGCGACTTTCTTCGACGAGGACCCCAGCAACCTTTCGGACCACGCGCCGCACGCGCTGCTTGGGCCGATCGGCAAAGGGGACGAAGCCGAAGCGAAGCGCTGGATGCGCCGCGCCGACGTGCTGCACTGACGGCCGATCCCTGCCCGACGCCGGGCCGACCCGACGCCGCGGCCGGTTGACCGCGAGGGTGCGCAGGCGGTTTGATCCGGCAACGGGAGGAACCGCCGCCATGTCATGCCGTCGTACTGCTGCCTTCATCGCCGCCACCGTCGCGGGAATGCTCGTGGCCGTGGCCGCGCCCGAGTCGGGCGGCGCGCTTGCCCAGTCCATCCGTCTGGGACTGTCGTCGGAGCCGTCCTCGCTCGATCCGCAGTTCTCGCGCACCGGCAACAATCAGGTCGTGGCCGACCACATCTTCGACCGGCTCGTGCATGTGGACGCGAACAACCAGCCGATCCCCGGCCTCGCCGCGTCCTGGCGGTCGGTCGATCCGCTGACGTGGGTCGTCACGCTGCGTCCCGGGGTGACGTTCCACGACGGAAAGCCTTTCACGGCCGAGGACGTGGTCTATTCGCTCGACCGGATCAGGACGATCACCGGCAGCCCGGCGCCGTTCACGCAGAACATCGGCGCGATCGCCAAGGTCGAGATCGTCGACCCGATGACGGTGCGCTTCACGACGAAGCGCCCGACGCCGCAGTTCATGGAGCAGGCAGGCCGGGTTCACATCGTCTCGAAGGCGGCCATCGACGGGGCGAAGGCGGAGGACTTCTCGTCGGGCAAGGCGGTGGTCGGGACGGGGCCGTACAGGTTCGCCGGCTTCGTGCAGGGCCAGTCGCTGACGCTGACGCGCAACGAGGCCTATTGGGGCGAGAAGCCGGCCTACGCGCAGGCGACGCTGCGCTTCGTCTCGAACGACGCCTCGCGCGTCGTGGCGCTGCTGGCAGGCGAGCTCGACGTGGTCGACCAGGTGCCGCCGGCGATGCTCGACCGGGTCAGGGCCGACCCGAACTACACGGTGCATTCGATCGGATCGCTGCGGATCGTCTACTTCGGCGTCGACAGCGCGCGCGACAAGAGCCCGTTCGTTACTGACCTCGACGGCAAGCCGCTGGAGACGAACCCGCTGCGTGACCCGCGCGTGCGCCTTGCGCTGTCCAAGCTCATCAACCGCAAGGCGATCGTCGAGCGGCTCCTCGCCGGTTCGGGCGAGCCTGCCGGCCAACTCGTGCCCGAGGGCTTGGGCGGTTTCGCCCCGGACCTCAAGCCCGTCGAGTTCGACCCGGAGGGCGCGAAGAAGCTGCTCGCCGAGGCGGGGTGGGAGAAGGGCTTCGGCCTGACCGTCCACGCTTCGTCCGACCGCATCCCGCGTGAGACCGAGGTCGCGCAGGCCGTCGGCCAGATGCTGAACCGCGGCGGGATCAAGGTAAACGGCGTCGTGACGCAGCCCTATGCAACTTATGCCACGGCGGCGGGCAAGCAGGAGTTTTCGTTCTTCCTGTTCTCCTTCGGGACGACGACGGCCGATGCCGCGGGCGGCATCACGGCGGTGCTGGCGACCTTCGACAAGGACACCGGTCGCGGCGCGTTCAACCGAGCTCGGTATTCGAATCCGGCGTTCGACGCGGTTCTCACCAAGGCCCTGGAGGAATTCGACCCGACGAAGCGCAACGCGTTGCTGGCCGACGCCCAGCGCATCGCCTTCCGGGACAACGGCATCATCCCGCTCTACTGGCAGGTGGTGCATTGGGCGGGACGCAAGGACATCGCCTTCACGCCGAGCCGCACGGAGGACACGTTTGCGATGGCGGCGCGTCCGGCCAAGTGAGGGCGGCTCCAGGCCCGATCAGAGAGGCAGGCCGATGATCGTCGCGCGCGATGTGATGGTCGCAATGCGCGACGGCGTACGTCTCGCGACGGACGTCTACAGGCCCGATGGGGACGGGCCGTGGCCGGTCATCGTCGAGCGCACTCCCTACGGCAAGACGAAGCCGTCGCGCTCGGAGATCGACGTCGACCGCCCGACTCCCATGCCCCGCCCGGAGCTGGCGGCCCGCTTTGTCGCGAAGGGATACGCGGTCGTGGTGCAGGACTGTCGCGGCCGGCATGGCTCGCAGGGACAGTTCGAGAAATACACAGCGGAGGCCGAGGACGGCTTCGACACGGTGGCGTGGATCCACGGCCAGGGCTGGTGCAACGGACGCATCGGCACAATGGGCCTGTCCTACGCGGCCCATACGCAGGCGGCGCTGGCGGCGCTCGACCCGCCGGGGCTGGCGGCGATGGTCCTCGACAGCGGCGGCTTCTCGAACGCCTATCAGGGCGGCATCCGGCAGGGCGGCGCGTTCGAGCTCAAGCAGGCGACCTGGGCGTGGAAACAGGCCAAGGAAAGCCCCGAAGCGCAGGCCGACCCGCTGGTGCGGGCCGCGCTGGAGGCCGAGGACATCCGCGCGTGGTTCACGAGGACGCCGTGGCGGCCAGGGCGCTCACCGGTGCGCTGGGTGCCGGACTACGAGCGCTATCTCCTCGAGCAATGGTCGCACGGGGTCTTCGACGCGGCGTGGAAGCGGCCCGGCCTGTGCGCCAGCGCCCACTATGACCGCTTCACCGACTGCCCGACGGTGATCATGTCGAGCTGGTATGATGCCTATGTCGCCACCGCCACGGAGAACTATGTCGGCCTCAAGGGCCGCAAGCGCGGACCCTACCGGCTCATCATGGGGCCGTGGCTGCACGGCGACCGTACGACCGCCCATGCCGGCGACATCTCCTTCGGTCCGCAGGCCCCTATCGACGGCAACGTCGCCGAGACGTGGCTGGCGTTCCGGCTGGCGTGGTTCGACCGCTGGCTGAAGGGCGAGCCCTGTACCGAGCCGGACCCACCCGTGCGGTTGTTCCTGATGGGTGGCGGCAGCGGCCGGCGCGACGAGGCCGGGCGGCTCGAGCATGGCGGGCGCTGGATCGAGGCGAGCGACTGGCCGGTGCCGGAAGCGGTTCCCACGCCATTTTACGTCCACGCCGACGGCGGCCTGACAAGCGAGCCGCCTGAGGGGGAGGGGACGGGGCGCTCTTACGTGTTCGACCCCTCTGACCCAGTGCCGACGATCGGCGGCTCGTTGACCTCCGGCGAACCGGTGTTCTCGGGCGGCGGGTTCGACCAACGCGAGGATCCGCGATTCTTCGGCTGCAAGGCCTTCGGCCTGCCGCTGTCGGCGCGACCCGACGTGCTCTCCTTCGAGACCGCGCCCCTGCCGCACGACGTGGCGGTGGTCGGTCCCGTCGAGGTGCATCTGTGGGTTTCGTCGGACGCGCTGGACACGGATTTCACGGCCAAGCTGGTTGACGTGTATCCGCCGTCGGCCGACGACCCGCGTGGCTTCGCGCTGAACATTACCGACGGCATCCTGCGCTGCCGCTACCGCGACAGCTGGGAGAAGCCCGCACCGCTCGAGCCGGGCCGCCCTGTGCAGGTCACCATCCGCCCCTTCGCGACGGCCAACCTGTTCAAGGCCGGCCACCGCATCCGGCTGGACATCTCATCGTCGAACTTCCCCAAGTACGACGTGAACCCGAATAGCTTCGAGCCGGAGGGCCAGGCCGAGACGCCGCGCCTGGCGACGAACCGCGTCTGGATGGATCGGGCGCGGCCGAGCCACCTCGTCCTTTGCGTCCTGCCGGCGGAGTGAGAGAACCCGCCCTCGCCGCTGCAATCCGGGCGGAGATGGCCGAGCATCGGCGGCGCCCATCCAGTCGAAGACATGAGGTAATATAATACCTTATATAGAGTATCATATTACCCTGTCGATCATGATGCTGAGTTACAACGCTTTTTCCGGGCATTCGCCATCCCTGCGCGCTTGACGGACGCGTCCGCGTGCCGTATTCGCCGCTTCATCGCAGCGGGTGCCGGTTCGCCGTCCCGTGTCATCGACGCCGTCGTAGCCCGGTCCGTCCGGTCGGCGCGGCCCATCAGCGGAACCTGGACCATGAAGACCTATTCGGCAAAGCCCGCCGAGGTCGACAAGAAGTGGGTGCTCATCGACGCGAAAGGCCTGATCGTCGGCCGTCTCGCCTCGGTCATCGCCATGCGCTTGCGCGGCAAGCACAAGGCGACGTTCACGCCCCACGTCGACTGCGGAGACAACGTCATCGTCATCAACGCCGAGAAGGTGGTGCTGACGGGGCGCAAGCGCGAGCAGAAGGTGTACCACCATCACACCGGCTTCCCGGGTGGCATCAAGGAGCGCTCGGCGAAGTTCATCCTCGACGGCCGCTTCCCGGAGCGCGTGGTCGAGAAGGCGGTGGAGCGCATGCTGCCGCGCGGCCCGCTCGGCCGCCAGCAGCTCGGCAACCTTCGCGTCTACAAGGGTGCGGCTCACCCGCACGAGGCCCAGCAGCCCGTGCCGCTCGATGTCGCCGCCCTCAACCGCAAGAACGCGAGGAGCGCCTGATCATGGCTGAGACCCTCCAGTCCCTCCAGGACCTCAAGGGCGTCGCCACGGCGGCCGCTCCCGAGGCTCCCAAGCACGTCCAGAAGCTCGACGCCCAGGGCCGCGCCTACGCGACCGGTAAGCGCAAGGACGCCGTCGCCCGCGTGTGGATCAAGCCGGGTCCCGGCAAGATCACCATCAACAACCGGGAAATCGGGGTCTACTTCGCCCGCCCGGTGCTGCGCATGATCCTGCAGCAGCCGCTGCTGGTGGCCAACCGCCTCAACCAGTACGACATCACCGTCACCGTCGACGGCGGCGGACTGTCGGGCCAGGCCGGCGCGGTGCGCCACGGCCTCGCCAAGGCGCTGACCTACTTCGAGCCCGAGCTGCGCGGCGTCCTCAAGAAGGTCGGCTTCCTCACCCGCGACAGCCGCGTGGTCGAGCGCAAGAAGTACGGCCGCAAGAAGGCCCGCCGGAGCTTCCAGTTCTCGAAGCGCTGACCGCGCCTCGCATCTCTCCTTCGAAAGGCCGGCGCTCGCGCCGGCCTTTTGCGTTGGAGCTCAGGGCTTCGGCGGGCGGGCGGTGACGCGCCATGTTCCGTCCGGCGACGAACCGCCGTCGGCGGCGGCGCGCAGAGCCTCGACCAGCCGTTCGGCAACGGGCAGCCGGTAATGCAGGGGATCCCAATAGTTGGAATCCTCCCGCGTCAGCGCGGAGGGGAAGCGCCAGTCGACCATCAGCGCGCCGTGCCGTTTCGCGATCGCCGCCAGGCGATCGAGGCATGCCTGCTCGATGGCGGCAGCCTCGCTACCCGGGTGGGGCTGCGCCGTGACGTGGACGGGCATCGCGGCGAGGATGACGCGCGAGCGCCCGCGCGTTTCGCCGAGCAGCGCGTCGACCCAGTCGTGGGCGGGAAAGCGCAGCGATTCCTCGGCGGCGGCCGAGAGTTTGACCGGCGGTTCGACGGGCGGCGTCTCGACCCGGCCGGCGGGATAGAGGTGCGTGCGGGCGCGGGCGAGATCGTAGGTCTCCTCCGGCGGCACGAAGACCTCGAATCCGTCGTCGCGATAGCGCGGCTCGCGCAGCCCGAGCCAGTAGCCCACCATGCGGCCGGCGATCTCCAGCGTCTTTCCGTTCAGGATGTGGAGAAGGTCGTTCCAGCGGTCGTCGTCGTACATCCATTCGGGAAAACCGCGGAACGTGATCCGCTGCCGGTCGGCATCGGGGGCGCACCATACGCTGTCGATGCCGATGACGAGCGTGCGGGGCGGCCCGTTGGCGCGCAGGAAGACGTGGGCGAGTTGCTTCTGCTCCCACGCCGTAGCGGAGTTCATGGCGAAGTTGGCGAAGCGTCCGCCGAACGCGGCATCGAGGCGCTCGGGGTCGAGCAGCCGGATGGTCGAGGTGCCGATGACGAGGGAGTCGAAGCGGCCCGAGCGGGCGACGCCTGGGTAGAGCCAGCGCTGGTTGAGGTCCATCATCGGCCGGTCGGCCGGCGGCGAGAAGGGGACGATGTCGTAGGGGTCGACCAGATAGATGGCCGCCGTCACGGCGGCGAGGCCGCCGGCGAGCGAGACGCCCAGCGTGCGGACCATGCCACGCCAGGCCGGCGCGTCGTCGCGCGCCCGGAACAGGCGCTCCCGGAGTGCCGGCCAGAGCCGGGCGAGCCTGTCGAAAACTCCGTCTCGGATCGGGGCGCCGGGCTTCATCGTCAGAATTGGAAGTAGATGAAGTTCGTCGGCGCATCCTGGCCGACGATCAGGATGCACGCGATGGTGGCGAGCGCCGATGCCGCCGCGACGAGCCGCGAGGGACGCGCCTGCGCCATGATAGCGTGGTTCGGCGGCAGCAGCAGGCAGACGACGCCGGCGACGGCGAGCAGGGGGGCGGCCTTCAACCCGCCGCCGAAACCGTGCAGGCCGGCCATCGACCCCAGCATGCCGGCGGCCGCGCCGAAGCTCGTCGAGCGGAAGAGCACCCATCCTGCGATGACGAACAGCATCGTCAATGCCCAGGCGAGGGGCAGGGGCAGCGGGCGGCGCAGGCGCTGCCAGGCCCAGACGACGACCATCCCCACGCCGTGCATGATGCCCCAGACGACGAACGTCCACGCCGCACCGTGCCAGATCCCGCACAGGGTCATCGTGCCCAGTGTCGCCAGCACGAAGCGGCCGGGCCCGTGCCGGCTGCCGCCGAGCGGGATGTAGACACAGTCGCGCAGGAACGCGCCGAGCGACATGTGCCAGCGCCGCCAGAAGTCGCGCACGTCCGTGGCGAGGTAGGGCCGGTCGAAATTCTCCGGGAAAACGAAGCCGAGCATCAGCGCGATACCGATCGCCATGGTCGAGTAGGCGGAGAAATCGAGCAGGAGCTGGAACGAGAACGCGAGCGCCGCCGACCAGGCCTCGCCGAAGCTGAGCACCGCGGTCGCCGCCTTGGCGAAGAGCGGGTCCGCGACGCGACCGAGCCGTTCGGCCAGCAAAACTTTCTGTACCAGGCCGAGGGCGAAGATGACGAAGCCGATGGCGAGCCGCTGGTCGAGCCCCTCGCGGCGCGGGTCCAGCGCGAACTGCGGCACGAGCTCGCGGTGGCGCACGATGGGGCCGGCGATCAGGTGCGGGAAGAGCAGGACAACGAGGCTGAACTCGCGCAGCGGGTAGAGCGGCACCTCGCCGCGCCGCAGGTCCACGAGATAGGAAATGAGCTGGAAGGAGAAGAAGGAGATGCCGATGGGCAGCAGCAGGCCTGCCGTGGGCACAGTGAGGCCGAGCGCTTGCAGGTTGGCGATGACGAAGTCGAGATATTTGAAGGTGAAGATCGACGACAGGTTGAGCACGATGCCGAAAGCGATCAGGCCGCGCCGGCGTCCCCCGTCCGACAGCGCCGCCACTGCCCAGGTGGCGAGGATCTGCCCCAGCAGCAGCGGCAGGAAGCGGACGTCCCACCACGCATAGAACAGCGCGGACGCCACGATCAGCACGCGCTGCCGCCACGCGGCGTGGCCGGCGACGGCGAAGTAGAGCGCCATGGTCGCCGGCAGGAAGAGGAGAATGAAGACCTGCGAGTGGAAGAGCACCGGCCACGCCCGTTGAGTCCCGCCCGGTCATAAGGTCCGCCCCCGCCGGCGTCCAGTCGCGGCACCGTCACTCGCCGATGGCCGCGCAACTCTTGACAGCAGGCCCCCGCTGCCGCACCACGGTGCCCATGATGACGAGCCGCGCACCCGCCCATCAGCCGCGACGCGCTCCGGGAGCCATCCGCCCCGGACGGCGATGACGCGCGCCGTCACGTCGCCCCGCGCCGGTGTCAGACCCGGCTGACGCTTCCACCCACCACCATCGACATCGGGCGCCCGGCGCCCCAGCACCAGCGAGACGGACCATGGTCGCGACTGTGTTCATCGACGGCGAAGCCGGAACGACCGGCCTCGGCATCCGCGAGCGGCTCGACGCGCTGCCGGGCTTTGCCGTGCGCAGCATCGATCCGGACCGGCGCAAGGATCCGCAGGCGCGCAAGGAGATGATGGCGTCCGTCGACGCTGTGGTGCTGTGCCTGCCCGACGACGCTGCCAAGGAATCCGCCGCGCTGGCGGCCTCGCTCGGCGACCGCGCGCCGCGTGTGCTCGACGCGTCGACCGCGCACCGCGTGGCGGAGGGTTGGGCCTACGGCTTCGCGGAGATGACGCCCGGCCAGTCAGATGCGATCCGCAATTCGCGCTGCGTCGCCAATCCGGGGTGCTACCCAACCGGCGCGATCGCGCTGGTCCGGCCGCTCGTCGACGCAGGCCTTCTGCCGGCGGACTTCCCGGTCACGGTGAACGCCGTGAGCGGCTATTCCGGCGGCGGCAAGGCGATGATCGAGGCCTACGAGAGCGGCAGCGCGCCGGTCTTCGAGCTCTACGGCCTCGGCCTCGAGCACAAGCACGTGCCGGAACTGCAGCGCTACGGCGCGCTGACGCGGCGGCCGATCTTCGTGCCGTCGGTCGGCAATTTCCGGCAGGGGATGCTCGTCAGCGTGCCGCTCCATCTGGACACGCTGCCCGGCAGGCCGTCGCCGGCCGATCTCGAAGTGGTGCTCGCCGCGCGCTTCGAGGGCAGCGCGTTCGTCAGCGTGGTTCCCGCGTCCGATCCCTCGGTGAAGGGCGGCAAGCTGGAGCCCGAGTTGCTCAACGACACGAACCGGCTGGAGCTGCGGGTCTACGGCAACGCGGCCCGGGGGCACGCCGTGCTCGTCGCCCGGCTCGACAATCTCGGCAAGGGCGCGTCCGGCGCGGCGGTGCAGAACCTGGAGCTGATGCTCGGCATGGCCTGAGCGGCGCAGACGCAGAAATGCAAAAAAGGGCTCCGGCCTCACGGCCGGAGCCCTTTTCTTGTGGTTCTCAGGCGTTGGCTCAGGCCTTCCAGGCGACGACCGTCTGCTCCTGAACGCCCATGCCGTCGATGCCGACGCGCATCGTGTCGCCGGCCTTCAGGAACTTGGGCGGCTTCATGCCGAGGCCGACGCCGGGCGGGGTGCCGGTCGTGATCACGTCGCCGGGATCGAGCTGCATGAACTTCGAGATGTAGGCGATCAGGTGGGCGACGCCGAAGATCATGGTCTTCGTCGAGCCGTTCTGCACCTTCTTGCCGTTCAGCTCGAGCCACATGCCGAGGTTCTGCACGTCCTTGACCTCGTCGGGGGTGACGAGCCACGGGCCGATCGGGCCGAAGGTGGGCGAGCCCTTGCCCTTCATCCACTGGCCGCCGCGTTCCGCCTGGAACTCGCGTTCGGAGATGTCGTTGCAGACGCAGAAGCCCGCGACATAGGACAGCGCGTCCTTCTCCTCGACGTAGAGGGCGGTCTTGCCGATGACGATAGCGAGCTCAACCTCCCAGTCCGTCTTCTTCGACCCCTTGGGGATCATGATCGGGTCGTTCGGACCCTGCACGCAGTTCGGCGCCTTGTTGAACAGGATCGGCTCGGTGGGAATGGCGGCGCCGGTCTCGGCGGCGTGGTCGGCGTAGTTGAGGCCGACGGCAATGAAGTTGCCGGGGCGGGCGACGCAAGAGCCCAGACGCGTGCCTTTGCGA
The DNA here is from genome assembly GCA_027489275.1 of Hyphomicrobiales bacterium. Classification (GTDB taxonomy): domain Bacteria; phylum Pseudomonadota; class Alphaproteobacteria; order Rhizobiales; family Beijerinckiaceae; genus Alsobacter. Next base: position 5,172 of record JAIYAB010000033.1, on the reverse strand, counting down.
ACGGCCGGCAGGCCGTCCAGGTCGACCTTCTTCAGCTTGGCGAGATTGCGCGGGTTCAGCGCATTGCCGGCGAAGTCGTCGACGATGCCCGAGAGGTCGCGGATGACCCCCTTCGCGTCGACGATGCCGGGCTTCTCGGCCCCGGCCTTTCCGAACCGTACGAGTTTCATCGGGTGTCCTCGGGTGTTTCTCTTCTGGGAAGTCTTCTGGCAGCAGACGTGGCCGCTTCAATCGGTTGAACCGGCCATGTCGAAGCGGCGGCGAGTTTGGCTGGACCTCGACCGTCCCGCAAGCACGGCCAGCGCCGGGCTGGCGTGCGGCCGACGCCTGTTACATGCCTGCAACGGCCCGAAACAAACGCTCGGCCTGCGCGTTCGACCGCCGCGGGCCGAAACGGCACGATCTCACGACGTTGCAATGGTTTTTATCTAAACTGTTCCGTTACGCACCGCGCGCACCCTTGATCCGGCCCGTTTCGACCCGTTTTTCCCGATTTTCCGGTTCGAATGCTCCACAGCAGCCGCTCGGCGACGGTCTTGATCCGGAATTATCCCGATGACAGACAGGTGACGGACCGGCGCACAGACGCCGCATTGCCACTGGGGACGGAGTACTTTCGATGGCCGGGCATTTCAGGGTTTTGTCGGCGCAGCTTCTGGCATCGGCGTCGGTGATCGTTCTTCTGGGCGTGAGCCAGGCGCATGCAGGCGCGTTCGGACTGCGCGAGCAGAGCGCCGCGGGGCAGGGCGCCTCCTTCGCCGGCGCTGCGGCCGGCGCGGCCGGGCTCGGTTCGATGTTCTGGAACCCGTCGGCCATCACCATGGTGCCGGGCATCCAGTTCGAGCAGACGTTCTCGCTCATCCTGCCCAACGCGAAGCTCACGCCGGGCGTCGGTTCGTCGCCGAACTACCTGAACGGCGCTTTCGGCGGGCGGCCGAACAGCGGCGACGTCGCGCAGGACGCGCTGCTTCCCGCCGGATACGGCACCTATCAGCTCAATGACCGGTTCTGGCTCGGCATCCAGGCGAACACACCCTTCGGCCTGACCACGAAGCCGGAGAGCACCTGGGCCGGCCGCGCCTATGGCGACACCACCAAGGTCGTGTCGTTCGGCGTGACGCCGACCGTCGGCTACAAGGTCAATGACTGGCTGTCGCTCGGCGGCGGCGTCAACATCATGTATTTCAAGGCCAAGTACATGTCTGCCGTGCCCGCTGTCGCGCCCGTGGCGAACTGGGGCGTCGCCGGGCTCGAAGGCGACAGCATGGGCGTCGGCATCACGCTCGGCGCCACAATCACGCCGGTGCAGGGGACCACGATCGGAATCGGCTACCGGTCCATGGTGCAGCAAGACCTCCAGGGGGACTTCCGCGCCCCCGGAAACCTCGTCATCCCGTTCAAGGCGACCGCGCATCTTCCCGAGCAGGTCACGCTCGGGCTGCGCCAGGTGATCGGCGAGCGCTTTACCGCGCTGGCCGGCGCGGAGTGGACCAACTGGAGCCGCGTGCGCTACCCGCGCGTCTACAACGAGAGCACGGGAGGCCTCCTCGCCCAATCGCCCTTCCTGCCGCTCGGCTACCGCGACGGTTGGTTCTTCTCGGTGGGCGGCGAGTACGCGATCACGCCGCAATGGGCGGTGCGTGCGGGCCTCGCCTACGAGGTGTCGCCGATCGACACCGACGTGCGCACGCTGCGCCTCTCGGACAATGACCGCATCTGGGCGTCTGTCGGCGCGAGCTATCGCTGGAACGAGAAGATCTCGTTCGACGTCGGCTACTCGCACATCTTCCCCGCCGACACGACGATCGCCATCCAGCAGGGGAACCCCAGCTACCGGCCGCAGTTCGCGGCGGCGGGCCTGAACAATCTCGTCGGCAAGGTCGACGCCCACGTCGACATCATCTCGGTCGCGCTGCGCTATCGCTGGGACGATCCGTCCAAGCCGGCGGGCGTGATGGCTGTGAAGGCCAAATACTGAGGGGTTCAGCCCCTGACGGAGTATGCCGGTGCGTGCCCGAAACCGCGCCGGTTCATGGCAAGGGGCCGGCGGCGACGCCGGCCCCTCGTCATGTGTAGGCGTCGATCTCGCCGAGGGCCGCGCCGTTTCTCGACCCCGACCCGGTGGGGCGCCAGGAGATTGGGCGGGCGTTCAACTGGTCAGGCCCGGGTCTTCACGTACTCGCCGGGGGCGTCGCACAGGGGCTTGAGCTTGCGGCTGCCGGGCTTGCGGGCCTTGACCATGGCAGGGGCTTGCTCGGCGACCCATGCCATCCAGTGCGGCCACCACGTACCGGGCGTCTCCTTCGCCCCGGCGAGCCAGGTCTCGAGCGTGCCCTCGACCTTGCCGTTGGTCCAGAACTGGTACTTGGGCTTCGACGCGGGGTTGACCACGCCTGCGATGTGGCCCGAACCCGCAAGCACGTAGGTGACGGGTCCGCCGAAGCACTTCGATCCCTTGAAAACGGATTTGGCGGGGGCGATGTGATCCTCGCGGGCGGCGAGGTTGTAGATAGGGATCTTCACCTTCTTCAGGTCGAGCCGCTTCCCGCCGATCTCCATCTCGCCCTTGGCGAGATTGTTCTCGAGGTAGCAATTGCGCAGGTAGAAGGAGTGGTTGGCCGCCGGCATCCGGGTGGAATCGGAGTTCCAGAACAGAAGGTCGAATGGGAAGGGGCTCTCGCCCTTCAGATACACGTTGACCACATAGGGCCAGATCAGGTCGTTGGGCCGCAGCATATTGAAGGCCGACGCCATGGACGATCCCTCGAGGTAGCCGCGGGCGTACATGCGGTCCTCGATGCTCTTGATCTGTTCCTCGTCGACGAAGACGGAGAGGTCGCCGGCGTGGGTGAAGTCGACCTGCGTCGTGAACAGCGTCGCGCTGGCGATGCGTTTGTCGCCGACGGCGGCCATGTAGGCGAGGGCGACCGACAAGAGTGTGCCGCCGACGCAGTAGCCGATGGCGGTGACGCTCTTCTCGCCCGTTGCCGTCTCGACGGCGTCGAGGGCCGCGAAGATCCCCTCGCGCATGTAATCCTCGAAGCTCTTCTTCGCCTGCCGCTCGTCCGGGTTCACCCAGGAGATCGTGAAGACGGTCAGCCCCTGCGATACAGCCCAGCGAATGAAGGATTTCTCGGGGTTCAGGTCGAGGATGTAGAACTTGTTGATCCACGGCGGCACGATCAGCAGCGGCCGCTTATAGACGCTGGGCGTCGCCGGCTCGTACTGGATGAGCTCGATGAGATCGTTGCGGAAGACGACCTTGCCCGGCGTCGTGGCGAGGTTGACGCCGACCTGGAAGGTGCCGGCTGTGGTCTGGCGCAGCTTCAGCGTACCCTTGCCGGCCTCGATGTCCTCCGCAAGCATCTTCATGCCGCGCACGAGGTTCTCGCCGTTCTCCTTCAGCGTCGTGCGCATGAGCTCGGGATTGGTCGCAACGAAGTTCGTCGGCGCCAGCGCGCTGGCAATCTGGCGGACGTAGAACTCGGCCTTGTGCTTGGTGTGCGGATCGACGCCATCCGCCTCGCGCACGAGGTCCTCCGCCCAGCGCGTGGTGATGAGATAGGCCTGCTTGATGAAGTCGTAGACCGGGTTGTCGGACCACTCGGGATCGCGGAAGCGCTTGTCGGCGGGGTCTGGCGCTGCGACGGGGGCCGTCGCCTCGCCCTGCATCCGGCGCATCGTGCCGGTCCATAGGTCGAGGAAGCCCTTGGTGAGGCTCGTCTGAGCGAGGACGACGCGCTGCGGGTCCATGGCCCAGTGCTCGACGACCTGGCCGAGCGTCTTGACGACGTCGCTGACCTCCTCGCTGACGCCGGCCTTGGCGCGGCCTTCCTCGACGGGCTTGAGGGCGGCGGCGGTGGCCTTGCCCATCTCCTCCATGAGCCGGGCGGTGTTGGAGGCCAGCGCTTCGAGGTCGGGCATCGGCGCCTTGGGTCCGTCGGCGACGTGCTCGGCGGTGACCGTGCCCCTCGTGTCCTTGGCCTTCATGCGCCGCGCGTCCTTCCCTACCGGTGACGGAGGTGCCCGGCTTGCCGCGCCCGTCCGCTTTCGACCATAATTACCCTGTAACGCCGCGTTTCGGCGAATGGAATTCGTCAAACGACATAGGCATTTGTGCTGCAATGCAGCATCGGAGAGCCATCCACTTGCGAAACCGTTCGAGTGTCCCGCCACATGCCCTGCTGCTGGCGATGGCCGCAGGCCTTGCGGCGTCCGCCTGCACCACCGCGGGCGAGGGGAGCCTGCCCAATCCCGTGCGCGGTCTCGCCGAGACGACGGGCTTTGCCACCACCCCGCCGCCGGCGGCCGATTTCGTCCGCACGACGCGCCAGGCCGACGCAACCTACCTGCCTGTCGGCGTGACGCCGCCGCCGCGCGATATCGCGCCCAAGACGCCCGACCAGATCAAGGCGATGGAGACCGAGCTCGATTCGACGCTCGACAGCCACAGCGCGATCGCCGGCAAGCCCCGGCCCAAGGCCGAGTACCGCTCCGCCGCGACGAACCCGAACCCGACGCCGGGCGATCCCAGCGGCGGCGGTCGATTCCTTGTCGCGCCGCGCGAAACACCGGCGGCTGCCAGGCCGAACGCGGCCAAGCCTGCCGCTAGCAAGCCGCAGGCCCAGTGAGGCGGCGATCCGCCGGCACGTTGGTCGAAAGCGGCAGCCCGGCCGCGTCGATTTCGGCCCGGGGGGCCTGCCCAATGCCGTGCGGCGGTGCTATACGGCCCCGACCTCGCCGCGGCGCGCGCCGCGGCTTTGGCACGCAAGCCAGGCCGAGAGGACAGGGGCGATGACGACCGACTTTCACCGTATCCGGCGCCTGCCGCCCTACGTGTTCGAGCAGGTCAACAAGATCAAGGCCCAGGCCCGCAACGCCGGAGCCGACATCATCGACCTCGGCATGGGCAACCCTGGCCTCGCCGCGCCCAAGCACGTCATCGAGAAGCTGGTCGAGACCGCCGGAAAGCCCCGCACCGACCGCTATTCCGCCTCGCGCGGCATCGGCGGCCTGCGCCGCGCGCAGGCGGGCTATTACGAGCGCCGCTTCGGCGTGAAGCTCAATCCCGACATGCAGGTCATTGCCACGCTCGGCTCGAAGGAAGGCTTCGCCAACATGGCGCAGGCCATCACCGGGCCGGGCGATGTCATCCTGGTGCCGAACCCGAGC
>JAIYAB010000436.1 GCA_027489275.1 Hyphomicrobiales bacterium | reverse complement strand
GCCCGCCCCGGCCCCGGCGCGCGCCTCGTCGTCGGCGGCTACGGCCTGGCCGCCGAGGGCGAGCCGACGACCGGCGGCCGCTTCCGCTCCGCAGAACTCGGCGTCATCGAGCCCTTCGGGCCGAGTTCCATCTTAGTTTGGCTGTCCGATCCCGCGACAGGCCGCAGCAAGGCCGGAGCCGGCGCTTGCCAAGGCGACAGTGGCGGACCCGTCTTTGCGCCGGACGGCGGCGTGGCCGCCGTCACCGTTTGGGCCGAGGGCGTCGGCAAGTCACGCTGTGGCGCTCTCACCCAAGGCTTGCTCATCGGGCCACAGCGCGGCTGGGTGGACCGCATCCTAGCAGAGTGGAACTGAAGACGCTGCGCAACCGGACCACAGCAATGCCGTGATCTGCCGTCACCACCTGTAAGCAGGCCTGCCCCAGCCCCGGTACGGGCGGTAGCCACCGTAGTAGCCGCCACGGTAGTAGCCACCCCTCGCGTATCCGCCATAGTAGGGTCCGTAGCCGGGCCCGACATAGACGCCGGATCCGTAGTACGGGCCTGTGCTGGCCGCCACGACTGCACCGCCGATCAACCCGGCGGCGGCCCCAGCCGCGACTGCGTTGCTGGTCGCCTGCGATTCAAGCCGATAGTCGCGGTAGGCCGTCTGCACGCAGCGATTGTACGTCCGCGTCCCCGGCCGATAGCCGGAGGCGATGCACGTGTCCTCCGCGCTCATCATCGATTGTTCGGGCGTCTGACAGCCGGCCAGCATGATCGCCAGAAGGCTCGGCACGGCCACACTTCGCAGGTTGGTCCAACGCATCACCGCCACCCTCATTCAATAGTCATTGAATATAAGCGTGCTCGCCCCGATCACGCGCCGTCAAGATGTACAACTGCGTAGGGGGATGAGCAGTTGCGCCGATCCTGCCTCGCCGCATGCCGCGCGCAATGGAGTGTGGTTGGCCGAGCGTTCACCTGGCCGGGTACTATGCCGCGTACGCGTTCGGCGGGACTTGCCAGGGCCAGGTGATGACCCTGTGATGGGCCAGACACCCATCCGGGGCCTGCCATGACCGTCACGCACCTCAACACGCCGTTGTTCAGCCTCGACATCGTGGCCTTCGACACTGAGGCGACGGATCTCGATCCGCGACGGGCCCGGATCGTCGAGATCGGCGCCGTCGACGTCCTCGGCTTATCCGACGGATTTTCGAGCTTCGTCCACCCCGGCATCGCGATCCCGGCCGGCTCGACCGGCGTCCACGGCATCGACGACGCCATGGTGGCGGACGCGCCTGGATTCGCAGCGGCCTTCGGCGCGTTCCTGGCTTTCGTCGGCGATCGACCCGTGGTCGCACAGTCGATCGGCTACGACCTCGCCCTTCTCGAGCACGAGGCCGCCCGCTCCGGCTTGCCGGCATGGACGCCCCATGCGCTCGACACGCGGACGCTGGCGCAACTCGTGCTGCCGCAGCTGCCCGCCTTCACCCTCGAGATTCTTGCCGTGAAGCTCGGCGTCGAGCTCGGCGGACGCCACCGCGCGCGGGGCGACGCCGAAAGCTGCGCGCGCATCTTCCGGGCGCTCGTTCCGCTCCTGCGGGACGCCGGGATCAGGACTCTGGCGGAGGCCATCGAGGCGATGCGCCGCCGCGAGGACGGGCCGACGGGCGTCGTGGCGTCGGTCTGGACGACGCCCAACCAGCGCGGCGGCGCGCCGGAAATCGACCCGGCGCTGCGCCAGCTGGATCCCTTCCTCTTCAGCCGCCGCATCGGCGAGGTGATGCATCCGGGGGCCGCGTTCGCTGATCCCACCGAAACCCTCGCCGCCGCCGTGGGGCGGATGGCGGCGGACCGGATCGGCTCGGTCTTCGTCGGCCGCGACGGCGATGCCCCGGACAGCATGGGGATCGTCACCGAGCGCGACATCATGAAGGCTCTCGCCCGCCACGGGCCGGCGGTGCTCGACGAACCGCTCGACGGCTTCGCGAGCCGCCCGCTCGAGACCGTCTTCGCCGATGCGTTCCTGTACAGCGCGGTCGGGCGCATGAACCGGCTGTCGATCCGCCATCTCGGCGTGGTCGACTCCCATGGCCGCGTCACCGGGGCCGTGTCCATGCGCGACCTCATGCGCTCGCGCCTCGGCGGTCCCGTGGCGCTGGGCGACGCCATCGAGGCCGCGCAGGACGTGCAGGCGCTCGGCCGCGCATGGGCGCCGCTGCCGCCCGTCGTGGGGGCCCTGCTCGACGGCGGCCTCGACGGCCGCACTGTCGGCGCCATCGTCGGGCGCGAGGTCGGGGCGCTCACGCGCCGCGCCGCCGAGCTCGCCGTGGAAAAACTGACGCGCGAGGGGCACGGTCCGCCGCCCTGCGCCTTCGCGGTGGTCGTGTTCGGCTCGGCCGGCCGTGGCGAGAGCCTGCTCGCCTTCGACCAGGACAATGGCATCGTCTTCGCCGAGGGCGAGCCCGGCGGCCCAGAGGACCGGTGGTTCGAGGCCATGGGCCGCGAGATGTGCGCCACGCTGCACCTCGTCGGCGTGCCCCGCTGCCGCGGCGGCGTCATGGCCAGCGAGCCGGCCTATCGCGGCTCGCTCGCCACCTGGCGCGAGCGCGCCCGCACCTGGGTGGGCCGCTCCCGGCCCGAGGATCTCCTGTCCGTCGACATCGTCTTCGACATGCGGCCGGTGCACGGCGACTTCGCCATGGCCGAGGCCCTGTGGCGCGAGATGAACGCCCTCGCCCACGGCAGCATCGCCTTCCTCAAGTTGCTCGCCGACGCCGGAGCCGAAGGCGCGGGCAGCATCGTCGGCATGTTTGGCCGCATCCGCACCGACGCCGGGTTGGTCGACCTGAAGATGCACGCGCTGAAGCCCGTCGTGACGTTCGCCCGCGTGGTCGCGATCCGCCAGGGCCTCGACCGCCACGGCACCGGCGAGCGCCTTCAAGGCCTCATCGAGGCCGGGACCGGGGGCTTCGAGGACCTCCAGGCGCTCGACAGGCTGCACGGCCTCGCCATGACCCTGATCGCCCGCCACCAGACCGAGGCCATCGCCGCAGGCCTGCGCCCCGACAACACCGTCTCCATCGCCGCCCTCGACAAGGCCGACCGCGAGGCGCTGGTCGAGGGCCTGCGCCGGACGAGGATCATCCCCGATCTGGTCCGCGACCGCCTCGTCGCCTGAGCCCCGCCCCGGACGTCCCCCCCCCAGACGTCCCATCACAACCGAGACCTTTCAGCACCTTCCCTCTCCCCGCATTCGGAGACGAGAGCCCGCACGCTGGCTGCGAACCAAAGGTGTCCGAAGGGTGGGTCAGGCGCGGCGGCTGCCCTCGGTGGACCCGACGTGTCCCTGTGGTCTCTCGACGTTCGTCTCTTGCGGCCACCGCCGGAAGTTGTGAATGTGTCGTCGAACAGCCGTATCCGGGAGATGCTCCGGGCGGCTTCGCATGCGTGGCTGGCCGGACCGCCGGCCGAGCTCGGCCACACCGTCGCACGGGGGGGAACCCATGAACGAAGTCGTCATCAAGAGCCCGATGCAGTATCTCGACAAGGCCACCGGCGCGCTGCGCAGCCTTGGCCTCATGCCCGACAAGGTCGAGGACGCGCCCATCAACGCCCTGCTCGAGCAGATCAGCGACCTCCAGCCCGACAAGATCGCCGTCATCGCCCGCACGCTCGGCCAGGCCTCGGTCTTCAACGAGATCGTCCGCGAGCAGACTGCCGCCATGGATGTCGGCACCCGCTACCAGGACATCGCCAAGAGCTTCGATTCGATCCGCGACGACGCCAAGGCGATGGTCGACCAGATCGAGGACGGCAAGCTCGACGTGTTCGAGCGCATCAACAACGTCTGGATGAAGCTCTCGCGCGGCGATATCGCCGACCGCTTCGACAGCATCAAGGGCAGCTATCTGGACGTCTCGCGCGCCACGCAGGACCAGATCCGCCGTGAGGTCACCATCCTCGAGGCCTACCGCGACTTCCGCGGCGCGTTGAAGCAGTCGGAGGTGCTGGCGCTCGAGGTCCTCAAGGCCGCCGAGGGCAAGCTCGCCTCCGCCCAGGCCGCCCTGAAGGGCGCGGCGGAGGCCGTCGCCGGCTTTGCCGGCACCGAACCCGCCGAGCGCGCCAAGCTCGAACTCACCCGCGACGAGCTCCTGCGCCGCACGCAGGATGAGGACAAGCGCTACCAGATCGCCAAGGACCTCTCCGACAACCTCACCGTCAGCTACAACACCTCCGAGGTGATCATGGCGCGGCTGATGCAGACGACGAACGCCAAGGAGCGCGTCTACTCCCAGTCCGTCAGCTTCTTCACCACCAACGAGAGCGTGCTCACCGCGCTGAAGGCCTCGTTCACGGGCCTTTTCGGACTGCACGAATCCACCCAGACGCTCGAGGTGATGAAGGAGGGCATGTCGAAGAGCATCGAGGTGCTGGCCGACATGGGCGGCAAGGTGCAGGAGGCGGCCGTTCGCGCCGGCTACGGCCCGACCATCCGCGCCGATGCTGTGAAGAAGCTGGTCGACAGCGTCGTCGGCTTCCAGGAGCGCTCGCTCGGGATCGTCGCCGAGATGCGCGACATGTCGACGAAGAACTCGGCCGAGATCCGCGACGCCGTCGAGGACGGCAAGAAGCGCGTGGCAAAGCTCGTCAGCGAAGGCAAGGCGCTCGGCCTCAATGTCTGACACCACCGCAGCCGCCGCCCCCGCGAAGCCGGCCCAGTCCGGCACGCTCGACGACCTCATGCTCGCCATGGACGTCGTGGACACGCTGCGCCACGACGAGACCCTCGTGCTGCGCGAGCTCGACGAGTCGCGGCGCGAGGAAGAGTTGCTGGAGCGGCTGCGCAGCATCTACCGCGGTCAGGGCATCGACGTGCCCGACCGCATCCTCCAGGAAGGCGTGAAGGGGCTCAAGGAGAGCCGCTTCGTCTACACGCCGCCTCCGCCCTCCACCGCAGTCACGCTGGCGAAGCTGTGGGTCCGGCGGGGCAAGGTGGGCGTCGGCCTCGTGGCCCTCGCCGCTCTCGCCGTCGCCGCATGGGGCGCCTACGACTGGTCTGTGCAACGCCCGGCCCGGCAGGCCGCGGCCGCATTCGCCGCCGCCCGCACCGACGTCGCCGCCGAAGCCCGCACCGACGAGGCGCGGCAGAAGCTCGCCCAGCTCGTCGCCGACGGCGAATCGGCCCTCAAGCGCGGCGACACCGAAGCCGCCCGGGCCGCTGCCGCCGGCATCGAGACGCTGCGCGCCGACCTGCTGCGCACTTACGACCTGATGATCGTCTCGCGTCCCGGCGAGCCCTCCGGCGTGTTCCGCGTGCCGGACCGCAACCGCAACGCCCGCAACCACTATCTCATCGTCGAGGCCATCGGCCCCAATGGCCAGCCCATCCCGCTCCCGGTCTTGAGCGAGGAGGACGGCAAGCGCGCCGTCCTGCCAAAGTGGGGCGTACGCGTCTCCCAGCAGGTCTACGACGCGGTCGTCCGCGACAAGCAGGACGACGGCATCATCCAGAACCGTCGCCTCGCGACGAAGAAGCGCGGTTCGCTCGGCGTCGACTGGGCGGTTCCCATGCCGGCCGGCACCGGCGGCGCGATCACGAGTTGGTAGCATCATGATCAGCGGTCAGCAGGCTCTTCGCTCGATCGAGCAGGCCACGGCGCAGCTTCGCCAGCAGGAGGGGGCGCTGGACGCGGCGCTGCGCTCGGCCGAGGAATCGATCGTCCGGCTCCGCCACGATCGCAACACCCTCTTCCGCCAGCTGGCCGAGACCCGTCTTGACGCGCTCCAGCGCGAGCGCGTCCTGCCGGCGCTCGACCGGGCGGAGCGCGAGGCGCTGCGACTGCTGGAGGCCGACAGGGCGGCGCTCGACGCCCTCTCCGACCGCCTGCGCAAGGCGGAGGCCGAGGTTCACGAGGCGGAGGCGCAGCGCCACGAGGCGATGCAGTCCGTCACCGCCGCCACCGAGGCGCTGGAGACGCTGCAGGCCGCCGTCGAGCCCAATGTCCGCTCGAGCGAGGCCTGGCGCGGCCAGGAGCGCGCCGCCTCCGACGCCGCCGCGGTCGCCGAGGCCGCCGACGCCAAGGCCGACGCCGCCGAGGCCGACCGCGACATGAAGCGCAAGCCCTACGAGGCAGACCCGCTGTTCATGTACCTGTGGAACCGCAAGTTCGGCACGTCCGAGTATCGCTCCGGCTTCTTCGTCCGCTACTTCGACCGCAAGGTCGCCGACCTCGTGCGCTACGCCGACGCCCGGGCCAACTACGCGATGCTGCTGGAGATCCCGGCCCGCCTGCGCCAGCACGCCGAGGACCGCCGGCTCGCCTTCGAGGCCGAGAAGGAGAAGCTCATCGCCGTCGAGCAGGCCGGCCTCGCCCAGGCCGGCAGCAAGCCGCTGGAGGAGAGCCTCGCCCGCGCGAAGGCCGCGCTGGCCGCCGCTGAGGCCCGCCTCACTGCCGCCTCCGCCACGGTCGCCGCCGCAGACGGCGAGCGCCAGGCTGCCCATGCCGACGGCGGGAACTCCGCCTTCGGCCGCGCCGTCGCGATGCTCGCCGAGGCCGACAGCCAGCAGGACCTGCGCCAGCTCTATGCCGACGCCGCCCAGACCCAGAGCCGCGCCGACGACGACATCGTGCGGCGGATCGAGCAGGTCGACACGCGGCTGCAGGCCGCCGAGCGGGAGAGCGCCGATCTGCGCCGGCAGGCGCAGGATCTCGCCGCCCGCCGCAGCGAGATCGAGCGCCAGCGCGACGCCTTCCGCCGCCAGGGCTATGATGGCCCGCTCGGCCAGGTCAACGACGGCGGCCTGCTCGGCACCGTGCTCACCGGCATCGTAAAGGGCGCCGTCGAGGGAGCGGTGCTCGGCGGCGTGCTCAAGGAGAACGCCGGCCGCCGTTCCCCGCGGGCCGACAGCGGCTTCGGCGGCTCCGGCGGCTTCACCCTGCCCGACTTCGGCGGCCGCGGAGGCGGCGGTAGCTGGGGCGGCGGTGGCTCCGGCTCGTCCGGCGGCGGCGGCGACGGTTTCCGCACCGGCGGCAGCTTCTAGACGCGGCGCAGCGCGTGGGAAAGGTCGGCCCATGCCCGCTCCTTCATCCACCGACCGTTCATCTGCCGGTCCTTCATCCTCCGATCCTGCGTCGTCCGATCGCGCACCGGCAGGTTCCGCTCCGGCGGAACCCGCCCTGACCCACGCCGCCCTGCGCGACGACGTCGGCCGCCGCATCGCCGCAGTGCAGCGGCTCATGGCGGCGCGGGACGTCGCCGTGCTGCTCGTCGTCGGCGACGGTTCGCCGAACGGCACGGCCGGCGTGCGCTGGCTGTCGAACGCCCGCGCCTGGGCCGGCCCGCTCCATGCCGTGCTCGCCGGGGCGGACCCCGATCCCTGGGTGCTCTCCCACAGCTCCTACCAGGCCCGCTGGACCGCGGACGCCACGACCACCCGCCCCGGCCGCGTCGAGGCGCCGGCCGACGTCATCGGCCGTGTCGCGGCGCTGGCGCACGAGCATGCCGGCCCCGGCCGGCGCGTCGGCATCGTCGGCCT
>JAIYAB010000155.1 GCA_027489275.1 Hyphomicrobiales bacterium | reverse complement strand
CGGGTGCTGCGCGATGCGCCGATCCTGCTGCTCGACGAAGCCACGTCCGCCCTCGATGCGGAGAGCGAGACGCTGGTGCAGTCCGCGCTGGACAGCCTGATGGAGAACCGCACGACGATCGTCATAGCCCACCGGCTCGCGACCGTGCTGAAGGCCGACCGTATCCTCGTGATCGACGGCGGGAAAATCGCCGAGGAGGGCACCCATTCCGAACTGGTAGCCCGCGGCGGTCTCTATGCCCGGCTCGCGCGCCTGCAGTTCGAGGCCGGAGCCGCCGCGCTGGGCCTCGACAGGGCTGCCGAGTAGGCCGCTTCAGCGCCAGCGATAGTGGTAGATCGGCAAGCCGGAGCGGGGATTCGTGCCTTCGCCGACACGCCGGAAGTCCTCGCGCTCGTAGAAGCGGACCGCGCGGGGATTGTCGACGTTGACATGGAGCGACAGGCCGGTCGGCGAGATCGCCTTGGCGTGGTCGAGCAGCAGCCGGGCCAGCCCCGAACCCCTTGCCTCGGGGGCGACGGCGATCTGGTCCAGATAGCCCGTGCCGGGATTGACGACGACGAAGCCCGAGGGCCTGTCCTGCGGATCGACGGCGACGACGATCGCTGCCCCCTCGGCCAGATGCTCCTGAAGCCGGGCTTCCATCCATGGCCGCCGTGCCGCGAAATCGACGGAGGGCAGCACGAGCGCCCACCCGGCCGTCCAGAGATCCAGGAGCGGCGCGGTGTCGGCGGGAGCGTAAGGGCGAAGCCGGACCTGCAGGCTCACCGCTCGGTCATCTTGAGCTCGATGCGCCGGTTGCGGCGCAGCGCCTCGTCGCTGTCCCCCAGCTCGAGTGGCTGGAACTCGCCGAAACCGGCCGCCACGAGGCGGTTGGGCGGAACGCCGCGGTCGACGAGGTAGCGCACGACAGAGATGGCGCGCGCCGCGGACAGGTCCCAGTTCGACTTGAAGACGCCGGCGCCGGAGAGCGGACGCTTGTCGGTGTGGCCGTCGACCCGCAGCACCCAGGGGATGTCGGCGGGGATCTCGCGGTCGAGTTCCACGAGGGCGGCGGCGAGCTTGTCGAGCTCCGCCTGCCCGGCTCCGCTCACCCCGGCCTGTCCGGCGTCGAAGAACACCTCCGACTGGAAGACGAAGCGGTCGCCCACCACGCGGATGTCGGAACGGTTGCCGAGAATCTGCCGGAGGCGGCCGAAGAACTCGCTGCGATAGCGGGCCAGTTCCTGCACCTTCTGGGCCAACGCCACGTTGAGGCGGGAGCCGAGATCGGCGATGCGCGCCTGGCTTTCGCGGTCGCGGCTCTCGGAGGCCTCCAGGGCGTTCTCGAGCGCGGCCAGCTGGCGGCGCAGCGCCGAGATCTGCTGGTTGAGGATCTCGACCTGTGACAGCGCGCGGGCGGAGACCTGCTTCTCGGTTTCGAGCTGCCGCGCGAGCGTTCCCGCCTGCGTTCCGGCCGCCGACGCGGAGGCTGCGTTGTTGTCCACCAGCCCCTGCAGGCGGCCGCGCTCGGCCTCGGCCGCGCGCAGCGTGTCGCCGAGGACCGACAGATTGTCCTCGAGCGTCTTCCGGTTGATCTTCTCCAGCGCGAGAAGGTCGGTCAGCTCGCTGATCTGCCGGTTCAGGCGGGTCAGGGCCGTGTCCTTGTCCGTCACCTGCTGGCTCAGGAAAAACTGCGCCAGCATGAAGACGGACAGCAGGAAGACGATGGACAGGACGAGCGTCGAGAGCGCGTCGACGAAGCCCGGCCAGTAGTCGACGCCGCGATAGCTCCGCCGCGCGCGGGCGCCGCTCACCGCCGGTCCTCCGGCGTCAGGCGCTCCAACAGCCGATGCAACTCGGCCTCGCGCGAGGCCTGCGACTCAACCCAGTCGCGGATGAGTTGTTGTTCCGCCCGCATATGCTGGACGAGCGCCTGTATCCCCTCCGCGAGGCTCGCCAGCGCCGCGTTCGTCGTACGGGTGCCGCCGCCCTCGGTCACGGCGTGGGTGAGCCGTTCGAGCGCAGCGCGGACGTCGCCGCTGGCCTCGCCGCCGCCCGGCGGAATGAGCTCGGGCGACGTCTCGATCACGGTCGTCGTCAGCCAGTCCTCCAGTTCGCTGTAGAACCTGTTCTGCGCCTGGCCGGCCTGCAGGTCGAGGAAGCCCAGCACTAGCGACCCGGCCAACCCGAACAGCGAGGACGAAAACGAGATGCCCATGCCGGCGAGCGGGCCGGCCAGGCCGCGCTTCAGGTCGTCGAACATGTTGGCGGCATCGGACCCGCCCTTCATGTCGCCGATCACCTTTCCGACGGAGGTCACCGTGTCGAGCAGGCCCCAGAAGGTGCCGAGCAGCCCGAGGAAAATGAGCAGGCCGGTCAGGTAGCGGCTGATGTCACGCGACTCGTCGAGGCGTACGCCAACGGAATCGAGGATGGAGCGCAGCGTGTGCGTGCTGATCCCCGACCGCCCCTTCGACAGCAGGGTCGCCATCGGCATCAGGAGCACTGGAGGCACCTGCGGCAGCAGGCCCGGCTCGCTCATGCGGAAGGCGTTCACCCACCGCACCTCGCGGAAAAGGCGGATGACCTGACGAAACGAGAGCAACACGCCGATCAGCAGGACGCCGATGATCACCCCGTTGAGCGCGGGGTTGAACTGGAACGCCTCGAGAATCGACCGGTAGAGGATCGTCGCCAGCAGCCCGGACAGGATGACGAAGACGAGCATCCTCACGAGGTAGACGCGGGGCGGCGAGAGGCGACGCGTTTCGAGAAGGGCGGCCATGGAGACTCACTTCGCGGCTCGGTGACGCATGTTCACCATCCACCGGGCGGCAATCAAGCCGCCGGACACGGCGAAATGGCGGCGAGCGCCCGGCGGGCGCTTGGTTCCAGGCAGAAACCGCCTTTCGACGGCACGCGGACGGCCTCCCCCAGCGGGGTCAAACCGTCCGTTCGGCTCAGGCCTCGGCGCGCGCCTGCTTGAGGAAATCGAGCAGCGCCTTATGCATCGCCTCGTTGCCGGCGACGATCGTGTCGGCCGCCAGCACCTCGTCGCGGCCGAAGGCATCGCCGACGAAGCCGCCTGCTTCCTTCACCAGCAGCGCGCCGGCGCAGACGTCCCACGAGTTGAGGCCCTGTTCCCAGTAGGCGTCCATGCGCCCGGCAGCCACATAGGCGAGGTCGAGGGCTGCCGAACCGAAGCGGCGGACGCCGGCCGTGCGCATCATGACAAGGCGGACCTGCTTCAGGAACCCGGGGTGATCGCGGCGGCCGAGGCTCGGAATGCCGGTGCCGAACACCGCATCGTCCACGTCGGTGCGGGCCGACACACGGATGCGACGGTTGTTCAGGAAGGCGCCCTTGCCCCGCTCGGCGATGAAGAGCTCGTCCTTGGCCGCGTCGTAGACGACGCCTGCCACCAGCGTGCCCTCGCGCTCGAGCCCCACCGAAATGGCCCAGTGCGGAATGCCGTGCAGGAAGTTCGTCGTCCCGTCGAGCGGATCGACGTGCCAGCGGTGCTGGGCGTCCTTGCCCACGACGACGCCGCTCTCCTCCATGACGAACCCGAAGTCCGGCCTCGCCTTCTCGAGCGATTCCCGCAGCACCTTCTCTGCCTTGTGGTCGGCGGCCGACACGAAGTCGCCCGGCCCCTTGCGGGAGACCTGCAGGTTTTCGATCTCGCCGAAGTCGCGGCGCAATCCTTTGGCCGCCTTCATCACGGCATCGACCATCACGGTCATGACAGGCGAGCGGATCATGGGGCCTCCGGTCCGGCAGGTGCTTCGTGGCGAGCGGACGATCAACGCCAATCGATCCGGCGCGTCAAGTCGCGAGGCGGCCGGCTAGTCTCCGAGCCAGCGGCGGGCAGCCTCGTCGGCCTTCGCGCGCTCGGCAGGCGACAGCCCCTTGAGCGTCTCGTCGAGCCATGGGTCCTTCACGCCGCGGTTGCCGGCGATCGCGTGCCACTTCGCCGCCTCGACGAGATCGCGCGGCACGCCGCGGCCGGCGGCATGGAGGCGGGCGAGGCGGTTCTGCGCGACCGGGTTTCCCTTCTCGGCCGCCCGCAGGAAGAAGGCCGCCGCGCCTGTCTCATTGCGGATCACGCCCTCGCCGTTGAACAGCATGATGCCGTACTCGACCTCGGCGGCGGCGTTCCGGGCCGCCGCGGCCCGCGCCATCCAGATGGCCCCTTCGACCGGATCCCGGGTCACGCCCTTGCCCTGCCGGTAGAGCACGGCGAGCGCATACTGGGCATCGACCTCGCCGGCGTCGGCGGCGCGGCGCATCAGGTCGGCGGCGCGGCGGTCGCTCTCCGGGCGGCGCGCCTCCAGCAGAAGCAGAGCAAGGTTGTAGGCGGCGTCCGGCACGGCGTCCGCCGCCGATTCGAGAAGCCGCCGTCCGGCGGCGGCATCCTTGGCCACCCCGCGGCCGTCGAGCGTCATCATGCCGAGCGCGAACGCCGCATGCGGGTCTCCGCGCTGGACGGCCAGGCGATACCAGTCGCCGGCCTTGGCCCAGTCCTGCCGCACGCCGAAGCCGTTGGCGTAGAGCTCGCCGATGAGCGTCATCGCAGCGCCGTCGGTCGGATCGGCGGCGACCCGCTTCGAAGCCTCGTTGAAGGCGGTCAGGTAGAGCCCACGCTGAAAGGCGCCGTAGGCGAGGTCGAGCGGCGGACGCGGCTTGCCCTTCTGCGCGTCCTGCCCGCCTGCGATCGGCACGGGCGGACCTGGCGCAGGAGTGTCCGGAGCCGCGGTCTGGGCTCCGGCGGTGGCCGTGGCCAACAGCAGGATCGCGAGGGCGAGCCCGGGCTTCACCGCTGCGGGACCGTCGCGGAGGCGATCGCCCCGAGCGCCTTGCGAACCGCGTCGGCCGGGCCGGCGGGATGGTCGAAGACGGCGGACCCGAGCGCCACGAATTCGCAGCCCGTGGCGGTCATGGCCTCGACGTCGCCGAGATCGTGCACGTAGGCGACGCAGGGCGTCTGGAACACCTCGGCCCACCATTCGACCCGCTCGAGGATCGCGGCGGCGGGCGGCACGCTGCCGTCGGGCCGGGGCTCGCCGAACATCACATAGTCGACCCCCACCTCGGCGGCCTCCATCGCGTCGTGGCGGGCGCGCAGGCCGGCCGTCCCGACGATCCGCTCCTGCGGCCGCAGGGTCTCCAGCGCTTCGGCGATGGCGGCGGGGCTGGACACATGCACGCCGTCAGCACCGGCGCGGGCGACGAGCGTAGCCGCGTCCTGCAGCAGCAGCGCGGCGCCCCTGTCCTGCACGACGGGCACGATCGGCTTCAGGAGCTTGAGCAGGGTCCGGTCGTCGGCCGCGGGAAGCCGCAGGACGACGGCATCCACCCGGCCGGCGTCGAGCGCCTCGGCGAGCCGCGCCGGGAGCGCGCCCGGCCATTCCTCACCCTCCGCCGGAGCGGGGGTGACCAGGACGAGGCGGGCGCGGTCGGTCATCGGCGGGGCGGCTCCGGTGCGGAAAGCGCACGAACAGTCAGGGAGGCGGGTTTACCCCGGCTCCCTGCTTCGCTTCAACCCCGGTGTCGGACGCCGACGGCGTCCGCCGTCGTGTGAGCTACTCCGCGGCCTTAGCGGTGGCGAAGGTCGGGTCGAGCTTGCCGGCGCCGTAGAGCTTGGCCATGTCGGCCAGCGGGATGATCTTGCCGAACTTCGAGGCCTTGCCCGCGGTGCCGAACTCCTCGAGCCGCTGCTTGCACAGCTTCTGCATCGCGTCCATCGCGGGCTTGAGGTACTTGCGCGGGTCGAACTCCCCCGGGTGCTCGGCGAGAACCTTGCGGATCTGGCCCGTCATGGCCATCCGGTTGTCGGTGTCGATGTTGATCTTGCGGACGCCGTTCTTGATGCCGCGCTGGATCTCCTCGACCGGCACGCCCCACGTCTGGGGCATCTTGCCGCCGTACTGGTTGATGATGTCCTGGAGGTCCTGCGGCACCGACGACGAGCCGTGCATGACGAGGTGCATGTTCGGCAGCAGACGGTGGATCTCCTCGATCACGTGCATGGCGAGGATCGCGCCGTCCGGCTTGCGCGAGAACTTGTAGGCGCCGTGCGAGGTGCCCATGGCGATGGCGAGCGCGTCGACCTTCGTCGCTTTCACGAACTCGACCGCCTCGGCCGGGTTGGTGAGAAGCTGGTCGTGGCTGAGCTTGCCCTCCGCGCCGTGCCCGTCCTCCTTGTCTCCCATGCCGGTCTCGAGGGAGCCGAGCACGCCGAGTTCGCCCTCCACCGAGATGCCGCCCAGATGGGCCATCTCGACGACGCGCTTCGTGACGCCGACATTATAGTCCCAGTCGCCGGGGGTCTTGCCGTCTTCCTTGAGCGATCCGTCCATCATCACCGAGGTGAAGCCGGCCTGAATCGCGGTCATGCAGGTGGCGGGGTTGTTGCCATGGTCGAGATGCACGCAGACGGGAATGTGCGGATAGATCTCGGTGACCGCGTCCATCATGTGCTTCAGCATGATGTCGTTGGCGTATTGCCGCGCGCCGCGCGACGCCTGGATGATCACCGGCGCATCGACCGCGTCGGCCGCCGCCATGATGGCCAGCGCCTGTTCCATGTTGTTGATGTTGAAGGCGGGAACGCCGTAGCCGTGCTCGGCAGCGTGGTCCAGCAGCTGCCTCAGCGTAATGCGTGCCATGTCGTCGATCTCCTGGGCGCGGTCGGGGGACCTTTGGAATGGTCCTCCCCTAAAGCATTTTCAAGGAGCGCGGAATCAGCAATGAGGCAAAGCAACGAGCCTGTTCGAAAGAAGGTTCCGGGTTAGGCTTAACCGCCTTCCGGTTGCAGCGGCGTCAGCGCGCGCCCGTCTCCAGCCGGGTCACCCGCCGCTCGACATCGGTGACCCGCTCGTCGAGATGGCCGGCCAGCGCCTTGCCAATGACGAGAATGCCGGCGATGTCGCGCCGCTGCTTGCGCACGGCCGTCTCCAGAGCGCCGAACCGGGAGTTCGCTTCTTCGCGAAAAGCAGCCAGTTCCCGGCGGGTTGCCGCGCCCTCCTCCTGAATTCTCTTCAGTATCTCAAGCATGGCGTTCTCCACGTTCTCGGCCACGGCACGTCCTCGCAATCGGGCAGGTTCTGAAACACCTGCACGATAGCAAGGGGACGACGTATTCTCAAGAACGAATGTGGAACGCCGCGGCGCTCAGCGCTTGCGCAGCACGTCGACGCCGGGCAGCGGCTTGCCTTCCAGCCACTCCAGGAACGCGCCGCCCGCGGTCGATACATAGGTGAAGGCGTCCGCCACCCCGGCGTGGTTGAGCGCCGAGACCGTATCCCCGCCGCCGGCCACCGACAGGAGCTTGCCCTGCGCGGTCAAGGTTGCGGCGGCCTTCGCCACCGCCACCGTGCCCGCGTCGAACGGCGTCAGCTCGAAGGCGCCGAAGGGTCCGTTCCAGACGAGGGTCTTCGCGGTGGCGAGCCGCCCGTTCACCGCCGCGACCGAGGCGGGGCCGATGTCGAGGATCATGTCGTCGGGGCCGACGGCATCGACCGACACCACCTTCGACGGCGCATTGGCCTTGAACTCCCCCGCGACGACGGCGTCGACCGGGAGAACGATGGCGCAGTTCGCCTGCGCCGCCGTGGCGATGATGGAGCGGGCCGTATCGAGAAGATCCTTCTCGCAGAGCGACTTGCCGACCGCCTTGCCCTGCGCGGCGAGGAAGGTGTTCGCCATCCCGCCGCCGATGACGAGGATATCGACGCGCTTCACGAGGTTGCCGAGCAGATCCAGCTTGGTCGAGACCTTGGCGCCGCCGACGACCGCGAGCACAGGGCGCTGCGGAGCCTCGAGCGCCTTCGACAGAGCCTCGATCTCCCGCTGCATGGTGCGCCCTGCATAGGCGGGCAGGACGTGCCCCAGCCCTTCCGTCGACGCATGGGCGCGGTGGGCGGCGGAAAACGCGTCGTTGACCCACAGGTCGCCGTTCTCGGCCAGCGCCTTCACGAAGGCCGGGTCGTTCTTCTCCTCCTCCTTGTGGAAGCGGGTGTTCTCCAGGCACAGCACGTCGCCCGGCTTCATCGCGTCCACGGCCGCCTTCGCGACAGGACCGATGCAGTCGTCGGCGAAGCCGACGGGCCGGCCGAGGTGGTCGGCGAGGACCTTCGCCACCGGCGCGAGCGACTCTTTCGGGTCGCGACCCTTGGGTCGGCCGAAGTGCGCGAGCAGGACCACCTTGCCGCCCTTGTCCGCGATCTCGCGGATCGTCGGCAGGATGCGCTCGATCCGCGTGGCGTCGGTCACCACGCCGCTCTCCATGGGAACGTTGAGGTCCACGCGGACCAGAACGCGCCTGCCGGCGAAGTTGGCGTCGTCGAGGGTGCGGAAAGCGGTCATGGCTCGCCCTTGTCCTGGCATGGCTCCGCCCGGCAGGCGGACGGTCCCCGAAAGAAAACGCCGCCCGAAGGCGGCGTTTGTCGCGTCAGATCAGCTTCGCCATCGCAACGGCGGTGTCCGACATGCGGTTCGAGAAGCCCCACTCGTTGTCGTACCAGGAGAGGATCGACACGAGCGTGCCCTCCATCACCTTGGTCTGGTCCATGTGGAAGATGGACGAGTGCGGGTCGTGGTTGAAGTCGATCGAGACGTTCGGGGACGTCGTGTAGCCGAGGACGCCCTTCAGCGGGCCTTCCGCCGCGGCCTTGATGGCCGCGTTGATCTCGTCCTTCGTCGTGGCGCGCTTGGCGACGAATTTCAGGTCGACGACCGAGACGTTCGGGGTCGGCACGCGGATGGCCGAGCCGTCGAGCTTGCCGTTGAGCTCGGGCAGCACGAGGCCCACTGCCTTCGCGGCGCCGGTGGAGGTCGGGATCATCGACAGTGCAGCGGCGCGGCCGCGGTAGAGATCCTTGTGCATCGTGTCGAGCGTCGGCTGGTCGCCCGTGTAGGAATGGATCGTCGTCATGAAGCCGCGCTCGATGCCGACGGCGTCATGCAGCACCTTGGCGACCGGGGCGAGGCAATTCGTCGTGCACGACGCGTTGGAGATGACGAGGTGATCCTTCGTCAGCTTGTCGTGGTTCACGCCGAAGACGACCGTCAGGTCGGCGCCGTCGGCGGGCGCCGACACGATCACGCGCTTGGCGCCGGCAGTGAGATGGGCCGCCGCCTTGTCACGCGAGGTGAAGATGCCGGTGCACTCCATCGCGATGTCGACCCTGAGATCGCGGTGCGGCAGCGTCGCGGGATCCTTGATCGCCGTGACCTTGATCGGCCCGCGGCCGACGTCGATCGTGTCGCCTTCGACCTTCACCGTCCCGGGGAAGCGCCCGTGCACGCTGTCGAAGCGCAGCAGGTGGGCATTCGTCTCCACCGGACCCAGATCGTTGATCGCGACGACCTCGATGTCCGTGCGCCCGGACTCGACGATGGCCCGCAGTACGTTGCGGCCGATGCGGCCGAACCCGTTGATCGCGACACGAACAGTCATGGCTTACTCCCTCGCAAGATCGTCCTGCTTTCAACCGCAACGCCCGTCCGGCTGTCGCGTTGCGCCCCAAAGAGCCCGAAAGGCGTTACGATTCCTTGACTTCGATCACAACCGCGCGGTCACGGCCTCGACCACGGCCTCCGCCGTGATCCCGAAGCGGGCATAGAGCTCCTTGTAAGGCGCGCTGGCGCCGAAACCCGACATGCCCACGAAGACCCCGTCGGACCCGATCACGGCATCCCACCCCATGCGGATGCCGGCCTCGATCGCGACCTTGACCCGGGCATCGCCGACGATGGCGGCGCGGTCGGCTGCCGGCAGGGCGGCGAGACGCTCCATGCAGGGAACCGACACGACACGCGTTGCGATGCCGCGGCCGGCGAGGACCGCCTGGGCGGCAAGCGCGATCTCGACCTCGGAGCCGGAGGCGAAGAGCGACACGTCCGCGCGCCCTGCGGCGGGGCGGATCTCGTAGGCGCCGGCCGCGCAGCGGTTCCCGGTTTCCGCGTCGGTACGGAAGGGCACGAGATTCTGCCTCGTCAACGCCAGGAGGCTGGGGCCGTTGCGGTTTTCCAGAGCGAGCTGCCAGCACTCGGCGGTCTCCACCGGGTCGGCGGGACGGAAGACGGCGAGGTTCGGGATGGCCCGAAGGGCTGCCAGATGCTCGACGGGCTGGTGCGTCGGGCCGTCTTCGCCCAGCCCGATGGAGTCGTGGGTCATCACGTAGACGACGCGGATGCCCATCAGGGCCGCGAGGCGGATGGCGGGGCGGCAGTAATCGGTGAAGACCATGAAGGTCGCGCCGGCGGGGATGACGCCGCCGTGCAGCGCCATGCCGTTCATCGCGGCCGCCATGCCGTGCTCGCGGATGCCGTAGTGGATGTAGCGGCCGGCGACGCTCCCGCGTTGAACCACCTGCAGATTCTTGGTCTTGGTGTTGTTGGAGGGGGTCAGGTCGGCCGAACCGAGGACAAGCTCGGGAATGACCGGGGTAATCGCCTCCAGCACGAGTTCGGACGCCTTGCGCGTCGCCACCGTCTGCGGCTCCTTCGCCAGGCGCTGCTTGAGCGCGGCAACGGCGTCGCCCAGAGCGACCGGGAGGTCGCCGGCGATGCGGCGGAGGAATTCCGCGCGGGCGGCCTGCGGGAGCGCCGCCAGCCGCGCGTCCCAGCGCGCCCGTTCGCCCGCGCCGCGCACGCCCGCTCCGCGCCATTGCGAAACCACGTCCTGCGGCACCGAAAAGGGCTCGGGCGACAGGTTCAGCCGCGCCTTGGCGCCGGCCAGCTCATCGGCGCCGAGCGGCTCGCCGTGCGCCTTGGAGGTGCCGGCGCGGTTGGGGGCGCCGTAGCCGATGACGGTCTTGCAGGCGATCAGCGAGGGACGGTCGGACGCCTTGGCCCGGGCGAGGGCGGCGGCGATCGCCTCGGGATCGTGGCCGTCGATGCGCTCGGCACGCCAGCCGGCCGCCTCGAAACGCTTCACCTGGTCGACGCTGTCGGCCAGCGAGAGCGGGCCGTCGATCGATATGCCGTTGTCGTCAAACAGCACCACGAGCCGCGACAGGCCCAGATGGCCGGCGAGCGCGATGGCTTCCTGGGAGACGCCTTCCATCAGGTCGCCGTCGGAGGCGAGGACATAGGTGCGGTGGTCGACGATCTCCGCACCGAACTCGGCGGCGAGAAGGCGCTCGGCAATGGCCATGCCGACGGCGGTGGCGATGCCCTGGCCGAGGGGACCCGTCGTCATCTCGACGCCGGGGGTGTGGCCGTATTCGGGGTGGCCAGGCGTCAGCGAGCCGAGCTGGCGGAAGCGCTTGATCTCGTCCAGCGTCATCGACGGGGAGCCGACGAGGTGGAGGAGGGCGTAGAGGAGCATCGACCCGTGGCCGGCCGACAGGACGAACCGGTCGCGGTCGGGCCAATCCGGCGCTGTGGCGTCGTATTTGAGGACGTCGGCGAACAGCACCGTGGCGATGTCGGCGGCGCCCATCGGCAGGCCGGGATGACCGGACTTCGCCTTCTCCACCGCATCCATGGCCAGGCTGCGAATGGCGTTGGCCATCGACGTATGCTGTTCGCGAGAGGTCATCGAGGGGGTCCGGGTGGAGGCGGCGACTGATTACCACCTCACCCCCGCGAGTCAATCAGCGCGCGGGGTCGGCTGTCGCGGGGTGTCCGGCGGATCCCGGAGAAGCCCAGCACGAGCACAGCCATGAGACGTGCTCAATGATAAAGCTAATTGGAAATTGAAATGAGTCATGGTGTTAATTGCGCAAAAATGCGACCGCAGCGCGAAAAACTGTGCGCTCGCTTGTGCTTAGGTCCGTTTCGCTCCCGTGACGACGTTGACGGGAACCGCGTTGAGCTATAGTAAAGTTCATTGACCTTCCGCGCTCCGTTCTTTTTCGGTCGGCGTATTTGCCGGGGAACACGCCACTGGTACAGGGAGCACCCGCCGCATGAGCCTGCCGCAACCGAGCGCCATCGAGCACGCCCTCGCCCGGCTCAGCGCCGCGCTCGGCCTGCTGGAGGCGACCGCGTCGCGCAAGCTGGAGGCGGACCGGTCGAAGGCGACGCTGGAAACCGAGCTGGCGCTCATGCAGGATGACCGGGCCCGCCTCGCGGTCGAACTCGACGCGGCGCTCGCGCGCTCGTCGCGGCTGGATGGCGTGACGGACGACCTCGCGCGGCGTATCGACGACGCGATCGGTTCGGTGCGGGCCGTGATCGATGCGCAGGCGCGGGCCGGGTAAGCGCCGCATGGCACAGGTCACCGTCACCATCGCCCAGAAAATCTACAGGATCGCCTGCGAGGACGGCCAGGAGGAGCACCTGCGCCGTCTCGCCGAGGAGGTCGACGCCAAGATCGACGAGATGCGCAAGACGTTCGGCGAGATCGGCGACAACCGGCTCACCGTGATGTCCGCCATCACCTTCCTCGACGAGCGGGAGGAGCTGCGCTCGCGCATCCGTGCGCTGGAGCAGGATCTGGCATCCCTGCGCGACGCCCAGCGCATCGCATCCGCCCAGTCCACCGACAGCGAGGCGCGCGTGGCCGAGGCCATCCTGGAGGCCGCCGAGCGCATCGAGGACGTCGCGCGCCGGCTGGCGCCCTCGCCCTCCGCGCTGACCTGACCCGCCGGGGGCGACCGGCGAAAGCTCTGGTCAAACCGCCCTCCCTCCCCTACATCAGGATTGCGGGGCTGCGGGGTACGTGAGGACAATGAATCCCCGGGGCCTTATCGATCCTAACGGGAGCTGTTCCTGTTCTCGCCCGTGGGCTTGGACAAACGGCGCCCACCTACGCTGTAGGTTTCCCGGGATCGATCGTCCCACGGCCACTGTGGCTCCGCGCTTTCCGACATGACGGCCTGCGACGACAAGGCGGCGCTTCGACGCCTCGCCCTCGCCCGGCGCGACGCGCTCGACCCCGCGGTCCGCCGCGAGGCCTCCGACCGGATCGCGCGTCATGTTCTCGACGTGCTGGCGTCGTCGCCTCCCGCCATCGTCTCCGGCTTCCTTCCCATCCGCAGCGAGGTCGACCCGCGCCCCGCGATGACGGCACTGGAAGCGCAGGGCCACCGGCTCGCGCTGCCCTGCGTGACGCCGGACGGCCTCGTCTTCCGCCTCTGGCGCCCGGGCGACCCGCTGCGCAAGGCCGGCTTCGGCCTGTCGGAGCCGGAAACGGACGCGCCCGCCGTCGACCCCTCCATCATGCTGGTCCCGCTCGCCGCCTTCGACCGGCGCGGCCATCGCATCGGCTACGGCGCGGGGCATTATGACCGGGCGATCGCCCGCCTGTCGGCGTCCGGGACACCGCTCACCCTCGGCCTTGCCTTCGCGGCGCAGGAGGTGGACGCGGTGCCGGACGAAGCGCATGACCGGCCGCTCGACGCCGTCGTCACGGAGCACGGTCCGCTGCCGGCCTCGGTCCGCATGAAAGAGGTGTTGCATGCGTCTTCTCTTCCTCGGTGACATCGTCGGCCGGCCGGGCCGCGAGGTGGTGTCGGACCTGCTGCCGGGGCTGCGCGCCGCCTGGAAGCTCGACTGCGTCGTCATCAACGGTGAGAACGCCGCCGGCGGCTTCGGCATCACCGAGGCGATCTGCGACGACATCCTCGCGGCGGGCGCCGATGCCATCACGCTCGGCAACCACTCGTTCGACCAGCGCGAGGCGCTGGTCTTCATCGAGCGCCAGCCGCGCCTGTTGCGCCCGGTCAACTACCCGGCCGGCACGCCCGGCCGCGGCGCGACGCTGATCGAGACGGCGGGCGGGGCGCGGGTGCTCGTCGTCAACGTGATGGGCCGCCTTTTCATCGATCCGCTGGACGATCCCTTCGTCGCCGTCGAGAAGGCGATCGAGGCCTGCCCGCTGGGCAGCGTGTGCGACGCCATCCTCGTCGACATGCACGCCGAGGCGACGAGCGAGAAGCAGGCCATGGCGACGTTCCTCGACGGGCGGGTGTCGATCGTCGTGGGCACGCACACCCATGTTCCCACCGCCGACACGCGCATATTGCCCGGCGGGACCGCCTATCTCTCCGACGCGGGCATGTGCGGGGACTACGATTCCATCCTCGGCATGGCCAAGGAGGAACCCGTCCGCCGCTTCATCGAGAAGACGCCGGGGGCCCGCCTCGAGCCGGCGACGGGACCCGGCACGCTGTGCGGGCTGGCGGTCGAGACCGACGACCGGACCGGGCTCGCCATCCGCGCCGCGGCGGTCCGGATCGGGCCGCACCTCGCCGAGAGCCTGCCGCCCTGGTGGAGCTGATCGGTTCCTTCCCTTCCGCGCCGGTGCGCCGTATAAGCTCGCGCCACTGCGAAGGACGGCGCGGCGGGGCGTCGGCGCCGTCCCTCAAGCGATCGAGGACGACATGGCCGGCCATTCCCAGTTCAAGAACATCATGCACCGCAAGGGCCGCCAGGACGCCATGCGGTCGAAGCTGTTTTCCAAGCTCGCGCGCGAAATCACCGTGTCGGCGAAGCTCGGACTTCCCGACCCGACCATGAACGCGCGCCTGCGGGCCGCCATCCAGGCGGCGCGCGCGGAGAACATGCCGAAGGACAACATCGAGCGCGCGATCAAGAAGGCGGCCGGCGCAGACGGCGAGAACTACGAGGAAATCCGCTACGAGGGCTATGCGCCCGGCGGCGTCGCGGTGATCATCGAGGCGCTCACGGACAACCGGAACCGCACGGCGAGCGAGGTTCGCTCCTATTTCACGAAAGCCGGCGGCAGCCTGGCGGAGACGGGCGCGGTATCCTTCATGTTCGACCGTGTCGGCGTCATCGAGTTCGATGCCAAGGTCGGCAGCGAGGACGCCGTGATGGAGGCCGCCATCGAGGCCGGCGCCGACGACGTCTCATCCTCGGAGGACGGCCACCGGATCGTCACGTCGCTGGAGACGCTGCGCGACGTGCAGAAGGAGCTGGAAGCCCGCTTCGGCGAGCCGCGCAAGGCCGCCCTCACCTGGCTGCCTCAGAACACGATCGGCGTCGACGACGAGGCCGGCGAGAAGATCCTCAAGCTGATGGACTCGCTGGAGGACAACGACGACGTCCAGACCGTCTATTCCAACGCAGAGTTCTCCGACACGCTGCTCGCCAAGCTGAGCTGAGGCCGGAGCGGGCGGGGGCGGACGTACCTGTTCCGTTCCGGCCGCCGACGCGCTATTCCCGGTCCATGTCAACGATCGTGCCGATTCGAATCCTCGGGATCGACCCCGGCCTGCGCAACACGGGCTGGGGCGTCGTCGAGAGCATCGGCACGCGCCTGACCTTCCTCGGCTGCGGCACCGTGCAGTCGGACGGCAAGCTCAGCCTCGCCGACCGGCTGCGCCAGTTGCACGAGGGCCTCACCGCGGTGCTGCATGGGGCGATGCCGGACGAGGTCGCCGTGGAGGAGACCTTCGTCAACAAGGACGCCCGTGCGACGCTGAAGCTTGGCCATGCGCGCGGAATCGCGCTGCTGGTGCCGGCGCAGGCGGGGCTGCCGGTGGCCGAGTACGCGCCCAACCTCGTGAAGAAGACCATCGTCGGCGCCGGCCACGCCGAGAAGGAGCAGATCCACATGATGGTGCGGGTGCTGCTGCCCAAGGCCGACCCGAAGACGGCGGACGCCGCCGACGCGCTGGCCATCGCGCTGACCCACGCGCAGCACCGGGCGTCACGGGCGCTCGCGGCGGCCGTGCTGGCCCGCGCCCGGTGAGCGCCGCCCCGTGCTAACGTCCCCCACCTGAACCGTCAGGGAGCCGACCCGTGTACCAGCCTCCGCATTTCCGGGAAGAGGATCTCACCCGCAAGCAGGACTTCGTCCGGGCGTTCCCGTTCGGCCTGCTCGTGACGGCGGGCGCCGGAGGGCTCATGGCGAACGGACTGCCGTGGCTGCTGGAGGCCGGCGCAGGCGCCGGCGTGTTGCGCGGCCACGTCGCGCGCGCCAACGGCCAGTGGCGCGCATGCGTCGGCGGAACGGACGCACTGGTCGTGTTCCAGGGGCCGGACCATTACATCTCGCCCTCCTGGTATCCGACCAAGCAGGAGACCCACAAGGTCGTGCCGACCTGGAACTACGCCATGGTGCAGGCCCGCGGAGTTGCGCGCGCCGTCGAGGACCCGGCCTGGCTGCATGCGCAGATCCGCGGGCTGACCGACATGATGGAGGGCCGCCGGCCGCAGCCATGGGCCGTCGACGACGCGCCCGCGCCCTTCGTCGAGGCGCAGGTGCGCGGCATCGTCGGCATCGAGATCGAGATCGTTTCGCTCGACGGCAAGTGGAAGGCGAGCCAGAACCGCCAGGAGGCCGATCGCGGCGGCGTCGTCGCGGGGCTCGCGTCGCTCGGCACGGACGATGCCGCGACGATGGCCGCCCTGGTGCAAGAGCGCGGACGACCGGCATGATCGGCAAGCTGAAGGGCGTCATCGACAGCCAGGGTGAGGATCACGTCATCCTCGATGTGCACGGCGTCGGCTATGTCGTCCTGTGTTCCGCCAAGACGCTCGCGGCGCTGCCCTCCGCCGGGGAGGCGGCGGTGCTGTCCATCGAGACGCAGGTGCGCGAGGACGCGATCCGCCTGTTCGGCTTCCGGACGGACACGGAGCGCGAGTGGTTCCGCCTGCTGCAGACGGTGCAGGGCGTCGGCTCGAAGGTGGCGCTCGGTATTCTCTCCGCCCTCGATCCCGGCGCGCTGGCGACCGCCATCGGCACGCAGGACAAGGCGGCAATCTCCCGCTCGCCGGGCGTCGGCCCCAAGCTGGCGGCGCGCATCGTCGCCGAACTCAAGGACAAGGCGCCGGCCGCCGTCGGCCTCGATCCGGCGCTTGCCCGCCTCGCCGGGGCCGTGAACGACCGCAAGGCGCCGCAGCCGGTGGCGGACGCGGTGTCGGCGCTGGTCAATCTCGGTTATCCGCAAGCCCAGGCGACCGCCGCCGTGGCGGCGGCGCTGCGCATCGCCGGCGACGGCGCCGAGGCGCCGCAGCTCATCCGGCTGGGGCTGAAGGAGATGGCCCGGTGAGGCACGCGCCATGACCACCCCTCCCCGCCTCGTCTCCGGGCAAAAACGCGAGGACGACCTCGAATCCTCGATCCGCCCGCTCGTCCTCGCCGACTTCGTCGGCCAGGCGGCGGCACGCAAGAACCTGAAGGTCTTCATCGAGGCCGCGAAGGCGCGGCGCGAGGCGCTGGACCACGTGCTGTTCGTCGGCCCGCCGGGGCTCGGCAAGACGACGCTGGCGCAGATCGTGGCGCGCGAACTCGGCGTCAACTTCCGGTCGACTTCGGGCCCGGTGATCGCCAAGGCGGGCGACCTCGCCGCGCAGCTCACCAATCTCGAGGAGCGCGACGTCCTCTTCATCGACGAGATCCATCGTCTCAATCCGGCGGTGGAGGAAATCCTCTACCCGGCGATGGAGGACTTCCAGCTCGACCTCATCATCGGCGAGGGGCCGGCGGCGCGGTCGGTGAAGATCGACCTCGCCAAGTTCACGCTGGTCGGCGCGACGACCCGGCTCGGCCTGCTCACGGCACCGATGCGCGGGCGGTTCGGCATCGCGGAACACCTCGATTTCTACTCGCCCGAGTCGCTCG
>JAIYAB010000082.1 GCA_027489275.1 Hyphomicrobiales bacterium | reverse complement strand
GGATCGACGCCTCGCTGCTGGTCTCCCACCTCGGCGGGATCTGCCAGCGGGAAGGCGTGACGATCGAGCCGGAGGCGCTGTCGATGATCGCGCGGGCGGCCGAAGGCTCGGCCCGCGATTCGCTGTCCCTGCTCGACCAGGCCATCGCGCACGGCGCCGGGCGCATCGACGCCGACACGGTGCGCGGCATGCTCGGCCTCGCCGACCGCGCACGCGTCGTCGACCTGTTCGATCTCGTGGTGCGCGGCGACATCGCGGGGGCGCTGAAGGAGCTGCGCGACCAGTACGATTCGGGCGCGGACCCCGCCGTCATCCTCACCGACCTCGCAGAGTTCACCCACCTCGTCACGCGCCTCAAGCTGGTCCCCGGCGCGGCGGCCGACGCGACGCTCACCGAGACGGAGCGCCACCGCGGCCAGGAGTTCGCGGCTCTGCCCATGCGTGTGCTGTCGCGCTGCTGGCAGATGCTGACGCGCGGGATTGGCGAGGTGCAGGCGTCGCCCAAGCCCGTCGCCGCCGCCGAGATGGTGCTGATCCGCCTCGCCTATGCCGCCGACCTGCCGACGCCCGACGACCTCATCCGCCAGCTGCAGTCGAACCCGCCAGCCGCCGGCTCCGCTTCGCCGCAGGGCGGAGGCGGGGGCGCGGGAGGCGGGGGCGGCGGCGCGCCGCGCAGCTCCGGTGTGGCCCTCCAGGTCGCCACGCGCAGCGAGCCCCGGCCGATGCCGCAGCCCGAGCAGTCCGCGCAGCCGGCGGTGCGGCTCGCCCGCTTCGAGGATCTGGTCGCGCTGGCCGCCGAGAAGCGGGACATCGCGATGAAGCTTGCACTGGAGCGCGACGTGCGGCTCGTCCGCTTCGAGGACGGCCGGCTGGAATTCGCCGCCTCCGAAGGCGCCTCGCCGCAGCTCGCCGCCGACCTCTCCCGCCGCCTCGGCGAGTGGACGGGGCGGCGCTGGATCGTGGCCCTGTCGTCGGAGCCCGGTCAGCCGACCCTGCGCGAGACGCTGGAGGCGCGGGAGCGCGACCGCAGGACTGGCATCCGCTCCGACCCGCTGGTGCGTGCCGTGCTGGAGCGCTTTCCCGGCGCGGAGATCGTCGCCATCCGCGACGTCAACGCCGCCCCGACATCAGACGACGAGGACGCCCCGCCCGCCGACGGGGGCGTGCCCTATGACGCCGCCGACGACGAGTTCGACGGCTTCGAACCCCTTCCCTAGGTCCGGCCGCAGGAGCGACGCGTGAAAGACATCATGGGCATGATGAAGAAGGTCCAGGAGATGCAGGCCAAGATGGCCTCGCTCCAGGACGAACTCGAGACCATCGACGTCGAGGGCGCGTCGGGCGGGGGCATGGTGAAGGTCGTCCGCTCGGCGAAGGGCACGGTGAAGGCCGTGACGATCGACATGAGCCTGATGAACCCCGACGAAAAGGAGATCCTGGAGGACCTCCTCGTGGCCGCGATCAACGACGCGCGCACCAAGGCCGACCAGGCCGCGCAGGAGCGCATGTCGGCGCTCACCGCCGGCCTGCCGATCCCGCCTGGCCTGAAGCTGTTCTGACGGACGCGGACGGACCCCGCCCATGGCCGCCGTCGCCGGGCCCGAGATCGAGCGCCTGATCCAGCTTCTCGCGCGGATGCCCGGGCTCGGGCCGCGCTCGGCGCGGCGCGCTGCGCTGCATCTCATCAAGAAGCGCGAGCAGCTGCTCGGCCCGCTCGCCGAGGCGATGCGGGTGGCCGCGGAGCGAATCGTCGTGTGCTCCGCCTGCGGCAACGTCGACACGTCCGATCCCTGCACGCTCTGCGCCGACCCGCGGCGCGACGGTTCCATCCTCGTCGTGGTCGAGGACGTGTCGGACCTGTGGGCGCTGGAACGGGCGCAGGCCATCAAGGCGCGCTACCACGTGCTCGGCGGCACGCTATCACCCCTCGACGGCGTCGGTCCGGGCGACCTCAATCTCGACCGACTCGTCGCGCGGGTGGCCGAGGGCGAAATCCGTGAGGTCATCCTCGCTCTCAACGCCACCGTGGACGGGCAGACCACCGCCCACTACGTCACCGATCTCCTGTCCCCCCACGGCGTCACCGTGACACGCCTCGCTCACGGCGTGCCCGTCGGCGGGGAGCTCGACTACCTGGACGAGGGCACTCTCGTCGCCGCGCTGCGGCAGCGCACGGCCATCTAGCAGAGCGTCGCGCCGGGCTCAGTCCCCGATCGCCACGCCCTCGCGCCGGGAATCCGCACCGCCCACGAAGCCGCGCGGGGTGAGCACGATCGCCTGGATGCCAGACGTCATCTCAATGGCCCGCACCTCGTGCCCCTTCGCCTCGAGCGCCGCCTTCCACCCCTCCGCTTCGGTGCCGGCCTCGATCTCGGTCGGCCCGTTGCGGCTGCCCATATTGGGGAGGTCAACGGCGACCTGCGGGTCGAGCTGCCAGTCGAGCAGCCCTACCAGCGTCTTGGCCACGTAGCCGATGATCTGGCTGCCGCCCGGCGAGCCGACCACCGCGTAAAGGCGGCCGAAGCCGTCGAGCACGATCGTCGGCGCCATGGAGCTGCGCGGCCGCTTGCCCGCCTCGACGCGGTTCGCCACCGGCTTTCCGTCCTCGACGGGCGCGAAGTTGAAGTCCGTGAGCTCGTTGTTCAGGAGGAAGCCCGACTTCGTCATGATGCGGGCGCCGAAGCCGTCCTCGATGGTCGTGGTCATCGACACGGCGTTGAGATCCGCATCGACGATGGCGATGTGCGAGGTGCCGTTCTCGATGCCGTCCGAGGGCGCGAAGAGGAATCCGCGCTTCTGCGGCGGCTCGCCGGCCTTGGCGCGGCCCATCGAGCGGTCCGGGTTCACCAGCGCGGCGCGCGAAGCGACATAGGCAGGGTCGATCAGCCCCGCCAGCGGCACTGGCACGAAGGCCGGGTCGCCGAGATAGAGCGCGCGGTCCGCGAAGGCGAGGCGCCCGGCCTCCGCCAGCCAGTGCACCGCCTCCGGCCCCGGCTTGAGCCGGCTCATGTCGCGGGTCTCGACGATGCCCAGGATCTGCTGCACCGCAACCGCCCCCGACGAGGGCGGGCCCATGCCGCACACGGTGAACGCCCGATAACGCCCGCACACGGGGGGCCGCTCCTCGACGCGGTAGGCGGCGAGGTCCGCCAGGGTCATGTCGCCGGGATTGCCGGCATGGGACGTCACGGTCTCGACGATGTCGGCCGCGATCGGCCCTTCGTAGAACGCGCCCATGCCGCGGGCGGCCAGCGTCTTCAGCGTCTCCGCCATCGCCGGATTGCGCAGCGTGGCGCCCACCGGCAACGGCGAGCCGTCGGCCGTATAGAAGAGCGCCTTGGCGCGCGGGTCCGCGAGCAGAAACTTCTCCTTGCCAAGGAGGCCGTTCAGGCGTGGCGACACCGGGAAGCCCTGGTCGGCGAGGCGGATCGCCGGCTCGAACAGGCGCGGCCACGGCAGCTTGCCCCAGCGCTTGTGCGCCTCTTCCAGCAGCCGCGGCGTCCCCGGCACGCCCACCGACTTCCCGCCGACGACGGCGTCGTAGAACTTCATCGGCTTGCCGTCCACGCCGAGGAACCGCTCCGGCTTCGCGGCGGCCGGCGCCGTCTCGCGGCCGTCCAGCGTCAGCGCCGTCCGCGAGGCGTTGTCCCAGCGCACCATGAAGGCGCCGCCGCCGAGGCCCGAGCTCTGCGGCTCGGCGAGGTTCAGCACGAGTTGCACCGCGATCGCCGCGTCCACCGCGCTGCCGCCCGCGCGCAGAATCTCCCGGCCGGCCTCCGCCGCGAGCGGATTGGCCGCCGCGACCATGTAGCGTTTTGCATCGCCCGCCTGCTTGGCGAGCCGTCCCGTCGCGGCCTCGGGCGCCGGCGCGGTCTGCGCCAGGACCGGGCCGGCCAGCGGCGCGGCGGTGAGCAGCAACGCGAGACCGAGGCGGGCGAAGCGGGCCATGGGTGGACCTCCTGGACGGGAACTCCCGCCAGCCTACGCCAGCAAACCACGCGCGTCAGGTGGATAAACGCATCGCCGGTTCAGTCGTAGACATCGCCGCGGTGACCGACACGGACGACGAGAACGACGAGGCGATCTGCCTCGGGGCTGACAACTACGCGATAGTCGCCGATCCGGAACCGGAACAATCCGGACAAAGGCCCCTGAAGCGCCTTTGCGAGAGGCGTCCAGTCTGAACGGGTTGCGACTCGCTCGTTCAGAAACTTCCGGATGCGCTTCTGGACGATCTTGGGGAGACGCCCGAACTGGCGTTGGGCAGGGTCGGTGAACTCAATCGTCCAGGCCATACTTCTTGGAGACTTCCTCCAAGGTCCAGCGTCGCCCCCCCTCCGCCAGCGCGTCCTTCGCCAGTTCAATGTCCTCGAGGTCCTCGATCCCGTCGAGGACGATGCGGCGCACGATCTCGGCGCGCGATTGTCCGAGGCGCTTCTCGAGGAAGGACAGGATCTCGCCCAGTTCGGGTCCGATCTCCAGCACGATGCGGTCTTCGATGGCGACGGCGTTCATGGCGCTGCTCCGGGCGTCGCAATGATAACGCAAAAGCGTGCCGCATCGAAGCAGCCGGCGGTTGAACGGCTCACGCCGCCCGCTTGAGGGCTTCGTCGGCGGTCAGCGCGGTCTCCGGCGTACCGGACACGATGAGCTCCAGCACCTCATGCTCGTTGGTGTGCTTGACGTAGCGGTCGCCCACGTTCTCGCCGCGCTTGAGCACCATCACCCGGTCTCCGACCTCGAAGATGTCGGTGAGCCGATGCGAGATGATGATCTGCGCCACGCCCTGGCGCTTCAGTTCGCTCATCGTCTCGAGCAGGCGTTCCGTTGCCATCACCGAGAGGTTGGCCGTCGGCTCGTCGAAGATGACGACGCGCGGGTTGAAGGAGATCGCCCGGGCGATGGCGACGGACTGCTGGCGTCCGCCAGACAGGCTCTCCACCTTCTGGAACACCGAGTTCACGTCCACCTTCAGCCGCTTGAGCACGGCCTGCGCCTCCTCGTACATGCGGGCGCGGTCGACGAACATGCCGAAGCGGCGGGGCCAGCGGCCGAGGAAGATGTTCTGGCCGATGTCCATGTTCCCGCACAGCGCGAAGTCCTGGTAGATCATCTCGATCCCGACATCGCGGCTCTCCTGCGGGCTCTTGAAGTGCGTGAGCCGGCCATCGACGAACACGTCGCCGCCGTCGCGCTGGTACGCGCCCGTCATCGTCTTCATCAGCGTCGACTTGCCGGCCGAGTTGTCGCCGACGAGGCCGAGGATCTCGCCCGGCATCAGGTGGAAGTTCACGTTGCGCAGCGCGTGCACCGCGCCGAAGTGCTTCTGGATGCCGCGCATCTCGACGATGGGCGTGGTCATGCGGGAGCTCCTTCCCTGCCCCGCCGGCCGAACCACCGGGCGAGGATGCGTTCCTGGCGGATCCAGATGTCGCCGATCACGGCGCCGATCAGGATCACCCCGATGAAGACGTTCATCCAGTGCTGCGGCATCACGAAGGACGAGCCGTCCGGCAGGATGATCTGCAGCGAGAGCAGCGAGCGGATGAGCGTGATCGCCGCCGCCCCCGCCATTGCCCCCAGCACGGTCCCGTAGCCGCCGAAGATCGAGCCGCCGCCGATGATCACGGCCGCGATGCCGTCCAGTTCGCGCAGCGAGCCGGCGGAGGGGTTGAACGACCGGAAATAGGCAACATAGATCACCCCCGCCAGCGAGGCGCAGAAGGCGGAGAACACGAGCGACCAGAACCGGACCGCGCTCGTGTTGATGCCGGCGTAGCGCGCGGCGCGCTCGTTGCCGCCCACGGCATAGACCATCTGGCCCCACACGGTCCGCGCGAGAAATAGGCCCGCGACAACGGCGAGCAAGGCCATGAAGATCGTCTGCACGCTCACCGCCTTCGCGATGGCGAGCATCAGGCCCGGTCCCGGCGCCGCCCCCATGTAGTCGAGCACCTCGAAGAGGTTGCGGCCCATCAGGTTGTAGCTCTCGGGAAAGCCGGACAGCTGCCGACCCGCCACGAGCCAGGCCCCGAGCCCGCGCGCGATGTAGAACGTCCCCAGCGTCGCGACGAAGGCCGGCAGGCCGAAGCGCACGGTCAGCGCGCCGTTGACCACGCCGCACAGCGTGCCGCCGAGGATCGCCATCGCGACGGCGACGGCGGGGTCCGCGCCGAACTCCTTCATGAGGAAGGCGGCGATTGCGCCCGAAAAGGCCAACACGGAGCCCACAGAGAGGTCCACGTCGCCGTTGGCGATCACATAGGTGAGGCCGATCGAGACGAGCGCGATCTCGGTGAAGGCGAGCAGCAGGTTGAACGAATTGTCGAGCGAGCCCCAGAAGTCGGGGCGCAGGGCGAAGCCGATCGACCACAGGACGACGGCCAGGATGATCGCCGCCGCGTCGCGGCGCGCGAGGAATGCGCGTAGCCCCTTCGCGCCCATGCCGCGGGCGTCCGTCGCCGCGCCGCGCGTTTGCGCGCCGACGATCGCCGCCTCGCCACGGTCGGCGGCCGGCGGCGCGGGCCGTCCGCGCAGCCGCGCCCAAATCCGCGCCGCCCCTCCACCCTTGATCGCCCACGGCTCGATCAGCACCGCGCCGAGCAGGATCAGCCCGAGGAAGGCCGGCACCGCCCCCGGCGGCAGCTGGGCATAGGCCTGCACCTCCATCTTGATGCCGGCGACGTCGACGATGCGCACGATCGGCACGCCCTCGCGCAGCACCTTGTCGATGAGCACCACCAGTGCCGCGCCCATGCAGGCGCCGATCACGCGGCCGCGGCCGCCGGCGATCGAGGCGCCGCCGACGATCACCGCCGCGATGACGATGAGTTCGGCGCCCTGCCCGTACTGGGAGGTGATGCCCTTGTCCTGGGCGACGTTCATCAGCCCCGCGAGCGTCGCCGTCAGCGCCGAGAACAGGTAGGCGCGCATGCGTACCCACTTCGCCGGGATGCCGGCATAGGAGGCGGCCTGCTCGTTGCCGCCCACCGCGTAGGTCTCGTAGCCGGTCCTCGTCTTGGCGAGCAGCACCGCGCCGATCACCGTGAGACCGAGGAAGATCAGGATCTGGTTGTTGAAGCCGAACCCGTTGGTCTCGCCCATCGCGAAGAACCAGGGATCCTCGACGGACTTGCGCTCGTAGGCGATCGTCTTGCCGCCGGTCAGGCCGAGCACGAGGCCCCGCCCGATGAAGAGCATCGTCAGCGTCGCGATGAACGCCGGCACCTTCAGCCGCGTCACAAGCAGCCCGTTGACGAGCCCGACGCCGAGCCCCGTCAGCACCGCGGCGAAGACCGCCCAGCCGATGCCGAGATCGAGATGCGAGGGCGCGTAGAAGATCGAGAAGACCGTCGCCACCAGCCCGAGGATCGAGCCGACGGAGAGATCGAGCTCCTTGTTCACGATGACGAAGGTCATCCCCACCGCCATCACGCCGAATCGGGCGGTGTCGCGCAGGACGGCCGAGAACGCGTCCGTCGTGCCGAAGAAGCCGGGGTTGATGTAGACCCCGATCAGGTAGAGCACCACCATGAACACGAGCAGGCCGACCTCCCAGCCGCCCACGAGCTGGAGCGGCAGGCGGGCCGGAGCCGGGCGGGCCGTGGGGGACGCGGCAATGGTGCTCATGGGGCCTTCGGCGGTCGGAGGCTACCGCGCCGTCCCGCCCGGCCGGAGCCGGGCATGGCGGCGCGATGCGGTGGCCGGGCCGATGGCCGGGACGGGTCCCGGCCATCGCGAGGCGTGACGAGTGCGCTCAGTTCTCGAAGCGCTTGCCGATCTTGTCGACGTTGTCCTTGGTCACGAGCTGCGCGCGGGTGTCGACGTTGGCGGCGGACACGCCGCGGTCGATCTGCAGGTAGAGTTGCGCCACCGGCCAGAAGCCCTGGATGAAGGGCTGCTGCCCGAGCGATCCCGTCAGGGCGCCCGTGCGGATCTGCTCCTGCTGCTTGGGACCGAGGTCGAAGCCGAAGGCGCAGACCTGGCCGTTCTTCTTGAGCTGGCTGATGGCGTCGCCCAGCGCCGGCGTCACGAAGCCGTTCGCCGCGAAGGCGCCGACCACGTCCTTGCGGCTCTCGATCAGCGTCACGACCGAGTTGACGATGTTGTCCTTGTCCACGTCGATGCCGATGTTCTGCGGCCCGGCGTCGACCTTGAAGTCCTTCAGCCGGCCGGCGGCGTTGAGCGACTTCACGGCGGCCTGGAAGGCGGCGGTGATGCGGTTGTTCACCTCGACGTTGCCCAGCGTCGTCGTGTTCGGGAAGATGATCGTCCCGCCCTTGACGTTGTTCTTGATCAGGCACTGCACCAGCGCCTCGCCGCCGATGGCCGCCGCCGAGGCGTCCTGGCCGGTGTGCGAGATCGACGAGCGATTGAGCAGGTTGCCGTCGAAGGAGTTCGTCGTGGCGACCGGGATGCCGCGCTCGGTCAGCTTCTTGATCATGTCGTTGTAGGCGCCCGACTGGGGCGTCGTCATGATCACGCCGTCGATGGTCGGATCCTGGATGATCTGGTTCAGGATGGCGATCTGGCGCGGGATGTCGTCGACCGGGGCCTCCGAGCCCAGCATGATCAGGTTGACGCCGAACGCCTTGGCCGCCACCTGCGCGCCGACATAGGTCGGGTCGAAGAAGCCGTTGCCGGCGGTGTGGGTGACAATGGCGAAGGTGAGCTTGCCGTCCTTGTTGTTGAAGTTCTTCGTCTCGCCCGACTCCTTCGAGGCGTCGTCGAACGAATAGCCGCCGACGGCCTTGTTGAGGACGCCGGACTGGGCGTGTGCGGACAGGCTGAACAAGGAGATACCGGCGGCCAGCGCCGCCATGCGCAGGGCATTCTTCATGTCATTCCCTCCCGGGGATCGCATTGGTTCGCCGCCGGCGTCTGCGGCCGGCGATCAGCCGAGCCTAAGGGGTCCGGCGGCAAAATCAATCGTCTGACGTGCGCCACTCCGCGGCATGGTGCTGCAGCACTAAGGATGTGACAATCCGAGGCTTTTGCGTGAGGTGCGTACATCTTGCGATTGCCGCTGGACTTGCCGGACCGAAGCGCGTGCGTGTATGAAATGGATCGTACGTCGGCTGCCCGGCAGCCCGTGCCAAGCAACGAATAGCGAGGGAATGCCATGGCCCAGGGAGCGATCTACCCGGATCTCGAAGGCAAGGTCGTCATCGTCACCGGCGGCGGCAGCGGTATCGGCGAGTCCATCGTCCACCACTTCGCCCGTCAGAAGGCGAAGGTCGGCTTCCTCGACATCAACGAGACGGCGTCACGCTCCGTCGTCGCCGCCATGGAGGAGGCTGGCACGCCCGTGGCCTTCCGCAGTTGCGACCTCACCGACATTCCCGCGCTGCGCGAGGCCATCGCCGGACTGCGCAAGGACCTCGGCCCGGTGGCCGTGCTCGTCAACAACGCCGCCCACGACGAACGTCACAAGATGGAGGACGTCACCGAAGCGTACTGGGACCAGCGGATCGCGGTGAACATCAAGCACCAGTTCTTCTGCGCGCAGGCCGTGATCGAGGACATGAAGGCGGCGCGCGCCGGATCCATCATCAACTTCGGCTCGACGTCGTGGATGGCCGGCCAGGGCGGCATGGCCGCCTACACGGCCGCGAAGTCGGGCGTGATCGGCCTCACCCGCTCCCTCGCCCGCGACTTCGGCCCCTACAACGTGCGCTGCAACGCCATCGCGCCCGGCTGGATCATGACCCAGCGCCAGATCGACCTCTGGCTGACGCCGGAAGGCGAGGTCGAGCTGATGAACCGCCAGTGCCTCAAGCGCAAGCTGGTCCCCGCCGACATCGCGAAGTTCACGGTGTTCCTCGCCTCCGACGAGGCCGGCGCCTGCACCAATCAGCACTACGTGGTCGACGGCGGCTGGGTGTAGAACCGTCGGATCGACGGGAGACATCGCGTGGCCAAGCCCGACCTGATCGCCATCGACTGGGGAACCACCCGCCTGCGCGCCTGGCTGGTCGGCGAGGACGGCGCGATCGTCGACACCAACGCGGCCGATGACGGGATCATGCACGTCGCGCCGGGCGGTTTTCCGGAGACGCTGCGCCGCCACGTCGGCGCGTGGATGGCCGCCTTCCCTGCGGCCCCGGTCGTGATGGCAGGCATGGTCGGCAGCCGCAACGGCTGGGTCGAGGCGCCCTACGTGCCCTGCCCCACCGACGTCGCCGGTCTCGCCTCGACACTCGCCCGCGTCGACATCGGCAATGGCCGCACGGCCTCCATCGTGCCGGGCCTGTCGTACCGCGACCCGAGCGGCTCGCCCGACGTGGTCCGCGGCGAGGAAACCAAGCTCGCCGGCTGCGGGCTGTCGGACGGCACGGTCGTGATGCCCGGCACCCACTGCAAGTGGGCCCGCCTCGAGGCCGGCCGCATCGCGGGCTTCACCACCTTCATGACGGGGGAGATCTTCGGCGCGCTCAAGGACCATACGATCCTCGGCCGGCTCGCCGAGGAGCCGGCGGACGACGCCGGCTTCGCGCGAGGGCTCGCCGCCGCGCGCCGGCCCGGCGGCCTCACGCACCAGCTTTTCTCGACGCGCTCGTCCGTGCTGCTCGGCGACATGACGGGCCGCGAGGTCCTGCCGTTCCTGTCCGGGCTGCTGATCGCGACCGAGGTCGACAACGGCCTCGCGCTCTGTTCGCCCGATGCCGAGATCGTCGTGGTCGCGGAGGGGCACTACGCCGCCGCCTACGCCGCCGCCCTGCTGGATCGCGGCCGCGCGCATCGCATCCTGGCGCCCGACACGGTGTTCGTGGCCGGGCTTCGCGCCATCGCGGCCGCCGCGGCGCGGCACGCCTGAGGAGGATGCCATGTCGCATCTCGCGGCGTTCGACGACGCCTTCGCCCGCTGCCCGATGATCGCAATCCTGCGCGGCGTCACGCCCCAGGAGGCCGTGCCCGTCGGCGAGGCGCTCGTCGCCGCGGGCTTCACCGTGATCGAGGTGCCGCTGAACTCGCCCTCGCCCCTGGACAGCATCGGCCTGCTCGCGAAGGCGCTGGCGGGGCGCGCGGTGGTGGGCGCCGGCACCGTCTACCGCTCGCGCGACGTCGACGACGTCGCGGCGGCCGGCGGCCAGATCATCGTGTCGCCGAACGCGAGCGCCAGCGTCATCGCGCAGGCCAAGACGCTCGGGCTGGTCTCCGCGCCCGGCGTCATGACCCCGACGGAAGCGATGCAGGCGCTGGATGCCGGGGCGGACGTGCTGAAGCTGTTCCCGGGCGAGGTCATCGGCCTCGCCGGGGCGAAGGCCATGGCCGCCGTGCTGCCCGCGGGCACGCGGCTCGTCATGGTCGGCGGCGTCACGCCCCAGTCGCTGAAGGATTATCGCGGCGGCCCCGTCCACGGCTTCGGCATCGGCTCCGCCCTCTACAAGCCGGGCCTCGACGCCGCCGCCGTGCGTGCGCGCGCCGATGCCTTCATGGCCGCCTGTAAGGACGCGTGAGGAGCAACTGGTGATCGTCGTCTTCGGTTCGGTCAACGTCGACTTCGTCACCCGCGTGCCGCGCATCCCGCGCCCCGGCGAAACCGTGCTCGGTCCCGGCTACGCGGTCATCCCCGGCGGCAAGGGCGCGAACCAGGCGCTTGCGGCGCGTCGCGCCGGCGCAGCCGTGGTCATGGCGGGCGCCGTGGGTCGCGACCCCTTTGCCGACATCGGCCTGTCCATGCTGGTGCGCGACGGGGTCGACTGCGCCCGCGTGGCCCGCGTCGAGGCGCCGACCGGCGCGGCCTTCATCAGCGTCGACGAGGCCGGCGAGAACGCCATCGTCGTCGCCTCGGGCGCCAACGCGGCTGCCTCGGCCGGCACGCTCGATGATCTCGCCCTCTCCGCGCGCGACACGCTGCTGTTGCAGCGCGAGGTGCCGGAGGCGCAGGCCGAGCGCGCCGCCCGGCTCGCCAGGGCTGCCGGAGCCCGCGTCGTCCTCAACGCCGCGCCGGCCGGCGCCGTCTCGCCCGCCCTGCTGGAGGTGCTCGACGTGCTCGTCGTCAACGAGCACGAGGTCGCCGTCGTCGGGGCCGCGCTGGGCATCGC
Organism: Hyphomicrobiales bacterium; assembly: GCA_027489275.1. Taxonomy (GTDB): domain Bacteria; phylum Pseudomonadota; class Alphaproteobacteria; order Rhizobiales; family Beijerinckiaceae; genus Alsobacter. Next base: position 8,551 of record JAIYAB010000082.1, on the reverse strand, counting down.
CGGCGAGGCCGGCGACATCGCGCAGGCCATCGACGCGCGGCATGGCGTCGCCACGGTCGTCACCCTCGGGGCGGCCGGCGCGGTCGGCTGGACCGGCGGGGTGCGACGGGTGGTCCCCGCGCTGCCAGTGAGCGTCGTTGACACGACGGCCGCCGGCGACACCTTCTGCGGCGCCTTCGCGGCGGCACTCGACGGCGGCTTCGGCTTCACGCTCGCGCTGGCGCGCGCCGCCGCCGCCGGCAGCCTCGCCTGCACGGTCGCCGGCGCGCAGACGAGCATCCCATGGCGGGACGCGATCGACACCGCGGTCGCCGGCTTCCGGGCGTGAGGTCAACGCGAGGTTGACGAGATCGGCGCAATTGCGCCCGTCGTCCGCACCCGGTTTCAATCGCAAGTCGGCACACTGGTCCGAACCATGTCCGGGCCCTGCCGATGCTGAAGATCGCCTTCGCCGCCGCCACGCTCGTCGCCGCCGGCTACGCCGGAGCGCACCTGGCCCGCGGGGTCGCGACCGACGGGTCGGGGCCGCCCGCGCCGGCGTCCCGCGAAACCCGGGTGGCCGCCGTGCAGCCTCAGGCCGCCGCCGGCGGGAGCGGCATCGTCGTGTCGCTGGCGCAGGACAGCCGCGGACACTTCACCGCCGAGCCGCAGATCAACGGCGTGCGCCTGCCGATGCTCGTCGACACCGGCGCGTCCGTCATCGCGCTCTCCGCCGAGGACGCCGCGCGCGCGGGGATCTTTCCCAACGCCAACGACTTCAGGATCCCGGTGAACACCGCCAACGGCACGATCAAGGCAGCCTCGGTGCGGCTGCGCGAGGTCCAGCTGGGCCGGATCGTCGTGCGCGACGTTGAGGCGGTGGTGATGCCGCAGGGCCGGCTCGGCGGCAGCCTGCTCGGCATGTCGTTCCTGCGGCGGCTGTCGAGCTTCAACGTGAGCGGCGGCACGCTCGTGTTGCGCCAGTAGGCCGCCCGGGCGCCGGAACCCGGCATGAACCGCAGCCTCGCCGACGACGCGAGCCGCCGACGCGGCGCTCAGATACAGGGGCCGGTGGTCGGATTGGGGATGCCGTTGTTGGCAAGGTCGCTGCGCTCGACATAGGTCGACATGCGCGGGCGCATGTAGATGCGCTCGGTCAGCGTCATCTCCCCGGTCAGCACGTAGCCGATGACCGGCTTATAGGGATATTCCACCTCGGCCATGATGATCGAGGTTCCCGGCTCCGATCGCAGCGCGGCAGGAAGCTGCGTCTGGTCGAGCACCGTTCCCCGCGCGTAGGATGACCAGCCCTGCTGGAAGCTCCAGCAGACCGAGGCGGGGTTCACGACCTTCGGATCGGCCGATCCCGACGACGAGATCGCAATGCTGGTGATCCGGATCTTCGCCGGCACAGTCGACAGCGGCGACAGCACGGCGCTCGCCGCCGCGACGACGCCGGTCAGGTCCGCGGCGACCAGCTTCGGCGACTGGGTCGTCAGGTCGGCGATCGTGCGGGCGAGCAGCACGACGCGACGGTTGGCGTTGAGGCTCTGGCTGACCTCGACCGAGCCGATGTAGAGCGTCAGCATCACGGGAAGCAGCAGCGCGAACTCCACCGCGGCGACGCCGCGCTGGTCGCGCCGGATCGGCAGTCCGGCCCAGATGCGCTTCAGGCGCGCGGCCGTCGGGCCGTCGAAAGTCCGGATCCTGGGAAGCATCAGTTGTAGGGCTCGTTCTTGAAGGCCGCCGACGCCATGATCAGCAGTCGGTTGTCGGCGAGGTTCACCATCGTCTGCCCGATCAGCGGAACCACGATCGGGTACTCGATCGCGGCGCGCACCACGACGATCTGGTTCGGCCCGCCGGGGACGAAGCCGAAGCCGGTGCTGTCCAGCTTGCCGCCCGCGATCGGCGGCGGGGGGGCCGTGGCGGCGGCGAAGTTCGGGAACACCTTGACATCGACCTGAAGCAGGTTCGGGCAGTCGAACGTCGCCTTCACCCGCTTGCAGACCTCGTTCTTGAAGTCCACGCCCGTGAACCCGGCTGCCTGGGCCTGGCCGGTCATGATCAGCCGCGATGCGTCCGACACGGCCGTCTGCAGCACCTGGCCGGACAGGTGGACCATCGATGTCTCGAAGATGGCAAAGACGAGGCTGAGGAACGGGACGGCGAGCATGGCGAACTCGACGGCGGTCGAGCCCTTGCGGTCACGGCGAAACCGGCGCAGGACGCTTCGCCAGCCGATCCGGCGCTGCTTTGCATCTGCGGTGTCGGACCTGACGACCATGGGTGACCTCCCTGCATCGCGACCACGCCGGGGCAGGCGCGCGCATCACATCGCAGAGAAGGATGGGCCCAGAGTGTTTTTCAACCGTTGATGGAATGGTTTGCTTGTCGACAGGCTTAACGGGCAGTTCCCGCAAACGCTCGACTTCGACTTATCGCTGCCGTGGCAGCGCGTCGCCTACTTCGCCAGGGTGTTGCGGCTCGTCGTCTGGCCGCTGACGCCCTCGAAGTGGCGCTGCACGTCGCCGAGGCTGAGGGTGGGCTGGCATCGGGGGGTGCACGAATAGGTCTCGCGCTCGAGCCCGCGCTGGACGACGAGCACGTCCTCGACGGGCGCTTCGACCTTGATGATCGACTCGCCGATCACGGCCCCGGTTGCGTCCTGCGCGATCAGGTTCGTCGTGCCGTAGCTCTTGCCGGTGACGACCATGGAGCCGTTCTTCTGCACGCTCACGTCTGCGATCATCGGGTTGCCGATGATGATGGTGTTGGTGCGCGGCGGCAGCTTCAGCACCTGCGCGTGATCCGTCCGCACGATGATGCTGTCGAGGGCCAGCGCCGGCGTCGCCGCAAGCAGGCACACCGACAGTCCGGCTCGCGTGAGGACCTTGAGCATGGCGGATACGGCCTCCGAAAAACGCGCCAGCGGCACCGTCACGCGGCTGGACAAGCGTGTGGATGATGCGTCGCAAATGGTGAATAAAGCCTCAACGCGGCTGCGCACGCCTGTGAAGCCGGGGCCGGCGAGAGCATCCGGCGCCCGTTCGTCCCTGCTCGGCGGTCCGTTCGACACCGGATATCCCCGTATGGTCCATCGAGGCCCGCCCCAGGCACGTCGCATGACGATTGCTCCACATACCGATATTGAAGCGGTCACAGTATTCGTCACGTCTGACGAATCGTTAACCAAGTCCACTTTCGCCGCGTTACTCACCACCCAGCGTTGAACCATTAACGATGACGCAAGGCGCACGGGCTAAAACACGATCGAACATCGGCCGGTCGACAGTGTCATCGTCCTCGGCCAGCTGGAGGATCGTGTCATGACCCGGATGATTTCGCGTTTCCTGAAGGATGACGGCGGCGCGACAGCGATCGAGTACGGCCTCATCGCAGCGCTGCTCGCCGTGGGCCTCATCAGCGCGCTGGGGTCCCTGAAGGACAATCTCGCCGATACGTTCGGCACCGTCGGGACGGCGCTCAAGGACGCGAAGTGATCGCACGGGGCGGTAGCGCCCCCCTCGCGCGGCAGTTGATTCCCTTCCGTTTGCAGGGCGCGGGCAAAGGCCACCGCCCGCCAGCATGAGCCAGGATCACGATCGGTGTCGGACTACCTCATCCTCCTGCTGTTCCCGGCCCTGATGGCCTACGCGGCGTCGAGCGATCTCGTGTCCATGACGATTCCGAACCGGTTGAGTTTCCTGCTCGTCTCCGGGTTCTTCCTCGTCGCGCTCGCGCTGGGCCTGCCGCTGTCGAGCCTGGGCATGCATGTCGCGGCGGGTTCGCTGGTGCTCGTCATCACCTTCGGCCTGTTCGCCGCCGGGTGGATCGGCGGCGGCGACGCCAAGCTGGCGGCCGGAACGGCGCTCTGGCTCGGCTGGGACAAGCTGCTCGACTACGGCCTCGCGGCCTCCGTGTTCGGCGGCGTGCTCACGCTGCTGATTCTCCAGTTCCGGGCGATACCGCTGCCCCGCTTCGCCGTCGGCATGCCCTGGCTCCTGATCCTGCATCATCCCAAGACCGGCATCCCCTACGGCATCGCGCTCGCCGCCGCGGGCCTGGCCGTTTACCCCCGCAGTCCCTTGTGGATGCTGGTGTCCGGGCACTGACGGAAAGGATTCGCGCAACGCGCGAGTCCGCCCGGACGGGGATGCACGTAAACAGCCCGAACGCCCGGGTTTTTCCCGCATAGAGAGAATTTTCAACGATTCCTTAACCATAAGGCGACGATCCTCCCGTCTGTAATCCGGACTGTGCGTCCCGCAGCAGCAACGGAAATCAGGCGTCATGAACCCCGCGCGTATCATCGTCCTCGGCGTTGCCCTCACGGCCGGTATCGTGGCCGCCTATCTGGCGTCCGGTCCCTCCGAGGCGCCCGCGCCCTCCCCCGTCGTCCAGACCATCCGGACGTCCGAGGTTCTCGTCGCCGCCGCGGAGATCCCGCTCGGCGCCACGGTGACGACGAAGGAGTTGCGCTGGCAGACCTGGCCGGCCGACAACACCTCCGCCGGCATGATCACCAGGGCCGAGCAGCCCAACGCGCTCGTCGACTTCGGCGGCGCCATCGCCCGCATGGCGATGATCGCCGGCGAGCCGGTGCGCAGCGAGAAGCTGATCCGGGCCAGCCAGGGCGGCGTCATGTCGGCGCTCCTGCCCGCCGGCTCGCGCGCCCTCGCCATCACCGTCGACAACCGCGGCGCGAACACCGCCGGCGGCTTCATCCTGCCGAACGACCGGGTCGACGTCATCCGCATCTCGCGCGACGAGGCCGCCTCCAAGGTGCAGGGCAGCGACGTCTTCGTCAGCGACACCCTGCTGCGCAATGTCCGCGTGCTGGCCATCGGCCAGAACATCCAGGAGCGCAATGGCGAGAAGGTCGTGGTCGGCGAGACCGCGACGCTCGAGCTCGACCCGCGCCAGGTGGAGATCATCTCGCTCGCTCAGCGGCTGGGGCAGCTCTCGCTCTCGCTGCGCAGCCTGCAGGACACCAACAAGACCGACGACGTCGTCTCGCGCAGCGAGGACGACAGCCTGACCATCGTGCGCTACGGCACCGCGACACAGCGGTGACGTGGATCCTGACGCTAGGGAAACGAACGGCATGACCTCCGCACAGCGCCTCGAAGGGCCCGCAGGGACGCTTCTCCGGCCGATCGCGATACGCGCCGGGATCGCCCTTGTCGCGCTCGCGACCGCCCTCATGCCGGCCGCGGCGCAGACCACCGTCATCCCGACCAACATCTCGGTGACCGCCTCCGACGCGGGACAGCCTCGCCGGATCGAGCTGGGCATCGGCAAGTCGGTGATCGTCGACCTGCCGCGCGACGCCAAGGAAGTCTTCGTCGCCAACCCGAAGGTCGCCAACGCCGTCGTCCGCTCGACGCGCAAGATCTTCATCATCGGCCAGGCGGACGGGCAGACCAACGTCGTCATCATGGACGCCGAAGGCCGCCAGATCGCCAACATCGACATCAACATCGGCCGCGACCTGAACCTGCTGCGCCGCACCCTCAAGGCGGCCGTGCCGTCGAGCCAGATCAACGTGGTCCCCGTCGGCGACACCATCGTGCTGACCGGCCAGGTCGCCTCCGCCGGCGACGCGCTGCAGGCCATGGACATCGCCAAGGGCTTCGTCTCGACGAGCACCGTCGGCGCATCGGCCGTCGCCGGGCAGGTGGTCAACTCCCTGACCGTCAAGGGCAAGGACCAGGTCATGCTCCGCGTGACCGTGGCCGAGATCCAGCGCGTCATCCTGAAGCAGCTCGGCATCAACACCGCCGGCGAGTGGCAGGTGGGCAAGCTCGCCGGCTCCTTCGGCATCGATTCGCCGCTTACCCTGCAGCGGCAGGTCATCTCCGAGACCGTCGCCCGCATGGGCCTCGGCAACAGCACGAACCTCACCCTGCGCGCCGCCGAGCGCGCCGGCGTGATGCGGACCCTCGCCGAGCCGACGCTCACCGCCATCTCCGGCGAGAGCGCCAAGTTCACGGCGGGCGGCGACATCCCGGTTCCCTCGGGAGAATCCTGCACGACCAACATCATCGGCCAGCAGCAGTGCGTGATCAGCGTCACCTACCGCCCCATCGGCGTGGCGCTCAACTTCACGCCGATCGTCCAGTCCGAGGGCCGCATCAGCCTGCACGTCTCCACCGAGGTCACCGACCTCGACTACGAGAACCAGCTGCGCGCCCAGGCCTCGAACGCCCCGGCCTTCAAGACCCGCAAGATGGAGACGACGGTCGAGCTGCCGTCCGGCGCCTCGCTGATGTCGGCCGGCCTCATGCAGACCCAGAGCGGGCAGGTGCTCAACGGCTTCCCGGGCCTGATGAACGTGCCGATCCTCGGCACCCTGTTCCGCTCGCGCGACTACGAGCGCCGCGAGACGGAGCTGCTCATCATCGTCACGCCCTACATCGCCAAGGCGAACTCGTCCTCCGCGCTCGCCCGCCCCGATGACGGCTATGCCGACTCCAGCGATCCCCAGGCCGTTCTGCTGGGCCGCCTGAACCGCATCTACGGCAACTCCAGCGTACCGGCCGCCACGGCCTACCGCGGCCGCGCCGGCTTCGTCATCGATTGAACGCAAGACAGGGACTGAACGCGATGGTTTCTCGTTCCAGGGTTCGCCAGGCGCCGTCGACGTCCCATGCCGGCGCGGCGCGCAGGCTCGCGGCGCTCGCGGTGCTCGCAATGCCGCTCGCCGCGTGCCAGAGCGACGTCACCGGCACGACCTCCTACCCCAACGACTACCGGCTCCGCCATCCCATCGCCCTCGTCAACGGGCCGACGGACCTCGACCTCTTCGTTGGCCGCAACGCGCCCGGTCTCGATCCGCGGCAGGCGCAGGATCTGCGCCAGTACGTCCAGGACTACCGCGCCCACGGCCGCGGGCCGATGATGATGCTTGTCCCCACCAGCGACCGGCAGGCCCGCAACCACTACGGCGTCAAGGCCGTGCGCGAGGGCCTGGCGGCCAGCGGCGTCCCCTCGGGTCTCGTCCAGACCACTTACTACCAGGCCCCGGCCGGCGAGATCGCCGCCCCCGTGCGGCTCTCCTTCACCAAGCTCCAGGCGAAGGTGATGAGCCAGTGCGGCAACTTCAATCAGGACATCACCGGCACCGGCGCGACGCTGCAGGGCTGGCAGAACAAGCCCTACTTCAACGCCGGCTGCGCCTACCAGACGGCCATCGCCGCGCAGGTTGACGATCCGCTCGACCTGCAGCGCCCGCGCGCCGAGGGCCGTGCCGACGTCATGCGCCGCATGAAGGTCTTCGACGACGCCCGCAAGGGCGTCGATCCCTCCACGCAGTGGAAGACCGAGGCGGCCAGCGTCTCCGGCTCCGTCAGCAGCAACGGGGGCGAGTGACGCCATGCCGACCTCCTCGATCACCGGCAACGTGGACGCTCCGGAGGCCGCGGGCCTGCACATCGGCCCCGTGCCGCGCATCTCGATCCAGGCCTTCTGCGAGACGCCCGACGTCGCGTCGGTGATCGAGCTGGCTGCCGCCGACCGGCGCATGAACAAGGCGTTCCTCAAGGTGCAGATGGGCGGCGCGCCCGCAGCGGTGGAGATGTACCGTTCCGCGCCGACGCCCAACGTCATCGTGCTCGAATTCGCGGCCGGCGACGGGCCCCAGCTGCTCGCCTCGCTCGACGCCCTTTCAGAGAGCTGCGACGCCGGCACCAAAGTTCTGATCATCGGCCACGTCAACGACGTGACGCTCTATCGCGAGCTGATCCGCCGCGGCATCAGCGAATACATGATCACGCCGATCGACACGCTGGCCTTCATCGCCGCGCTGGCCGAGCTCTACCACGCGCCCGGCGCCGACCCGGTCGGGCGCACTATCGCGATTACCGGCACGAAAGGCGGCGTCGGAGCGTCGACCATTGCCCACAATGTCGGCTGGTCGGTCGCCAAGACGCTGACCACCGCCACCGTCATCGCCGACATGGACCTCGGCTTCGGCACCGCCGGGCTCGACTTCAACCAGGACCCGCCGCAGGGCATCGCCGAGGCGGTGTTCGCACCGGACCGGCTGGACGCCAACTTCCTCGACAGGCTGCTCTCCAAGTGCTCCGACACGCTCAGCCTGCTGGCCGCCCCGGCGACGCTGGACCGACTCTACGATTTCCAGGAGACGAGCTTCGACGCCGTCGTCGAGATCCTGCGCGCATCGACCCCCTGCGTGGTTCTCGACATCCCGCACGTCTGGACCGCCTGGTCGCGGCGGATGATGGTGGGCGCCGACGACATCGTCCTGGTGGCCGCGCCCGATCTCGCCAATCTGCGCAACGCCAAGGTCATGATGGACGTGCTGCGCGCCGCGCGGCCCAACGACCGCAAGCCCAAGCTCGTCCTCAACATGGTGGGCGTGCCCAAGCGTCCGGAAATCTCGCCGGCGGACTTCTCCAAGGCGATCGACTGCGAGATCTCCGCCGTCATCCCGTTCGAGCCACAGCTCTTCGGCACCGCGGCCAACAACGGTCAGATGATCGCCGAGGTGCAGGCGAACGGAAAGATCAACGAGGCCCTCGTCGATCTCGCCCGCGTCTTGATCGGC
>JAIYAB010000048.1 GCA_027489275.1 Hyphomicrobiales bacterium | reverse complement strand
GCCAACCTTTGTCAGGCCGGTGCGGATCGGGGACTGGCCCGTGATGAAGGCGGCGCGCCCGGCGGTGCAGCTCTGCTGGCCGTACCAGTCGGTGAAGATCGCGCCGTCCTTGGCGATGCTGTCGATGTTGGGCGTCTTGTAGCCCATCATCCCCATGTTGTAGGCGCTGACATTGAACTGCCCGATGTCATCGCCCCAGATGACGAGGATGTTCGGCTTCTTCGGCTGCTGGGCCGAGGCCGGGCCAGCCACGAGCGCGAGGCCCGTGGCCAGGGCCAGGCCGGCCATGATCGTCTTTCGCATCGTTTTCCCCCTCTCTCGCGCCGCGGCATCGAGCCGATCCCGGCGGTGGTCCGAATTTGCGTTGGTGCACCGCGGCTCATCTTTGAAAGCTCGGCCGGGCGAAGGAACGGCCTACGCGAAGTCGGCGGAAAACATGAAGAGTCCCAGTATAGGACCATTGTCTTTCCGCTCATCGCCACATCTGCAGGTTGCGGTGTGCGGTTATCAGTCGCATACTGATTTTGACCGGTCCAATACCATTAATTGCATTGACCGATAACGTGAGCGCATCATGCATTCGGTCCGCCAGTTCGAGCTGATCAGGGCTTTGGCCCGCCATCGTCATTTCGGGCGCGCCGCTGCGGAACTGGGAGTTTCGCAGCCCGCCCTCACGCGCAGCCTGCAGCACATCGAGGACGACCTCGGCGTCAGGCTTTTCGACCGGGACGGCACCGTGTCGCCGACGCTGTTCGGAGACGTGCTGCTCAGCCGCGGCGAACAGGTGATCTCGTCCTTCGCCGACGCCATGCGCGAGATCGCCCTGCTGAAGGGACTCGACTTCGGCGACCTGACGATTGCCGCCGGCCCCTATCCCACGGCGATCTCGATTCAGAAAGCGATCGGCGAACTCGTGACGCAGCACCCGAGGCTTGTCATCCAGCTTCGCGTGAAGAACTGGCCCGACGTGGTGGCCGACGTGGTGAGTGGCGCCGCCGACGTGGGTGTCGCCGACATTTCCGAGGCCGCCGGCCGGCCCGAACTCGAGACCGAGATCCTGAGGCGTTCGCCGCTCTCTTTCTTCTGCCGTGCGGGGCATCCGCTCCTGCGGCGTGACCCATTGACGCTGCGCGACCTGACCGATTTCCCTTGGGTCGGCCCGTCGCTGCCGGCGCGCATGCGGGCGGGCATTCCGGACGAGGACAAGCCGTTCGGGGTCCATGACGCGCGCAACGATCGCTTCCAGCCGCGCGTGCTCGTCGAGACCTTCTCGGCGGCGCGGGACATCGTGAAGGCGGGCGACGGCCTGTCGGCGGCGTTTCCGGCCCAGATCGCCGGCGAACTCGCGAACGGGACGCTGGCGCTGGTTCCATTGAACCTGCCGTGGCTCGAGATCAACTATGGCTTCATCACGCGGCGCGGCCGATCGCTGTCGCCCGCTGCCATCGCTTTTCGAGACGTCCTGAAGACGGTAGAGACGGGCATCGGCGGCTCGCATCACGACGCCGAGCCCTGATCGACCGTTTCGATGCGGCCGTTCCGGCGGACCGGCGGGCCGGAGCGAACACGCATTCGTGCGTTGGCCGTTGCCGGCCGAGGCGATCGCCCGCGTTGGTCTCGCGGCAGTCCCGGGCTATGCTCGACGTGTTCTTCGCCGTGCCAACCCGGCACGGACGCCTTGGGGAGCACCACGCATGGCTGTGCGGCAGTGTCTCGGCGTGATGATGGGACGGCTCCGGGTCCTGATGGTCCTGTGTCTTGCCTGGGGCGCGGCACCGGCCCGGGCGGAGACCGAGGTGGACCTGTCCCTCGTGCTCGCCGTCGACATCTCCCGTTCGATGGACCTCGAAGAGCAGCAGCTCCAGCGCGAGGGTTACGTCGAAGCCTTCCGCTCCTCGTTCGTCCATGACGCGATCCGCAAGGGGACGATCGGGCGAATCGCGGTCACCTACGTGGAATGGTCCGGTCCCGGCGAGCAGACCGTCGTCGTACCGTGGACGCTGATCGAGGGTGCGGCCGAAGCCAAGGGCTTCGCGGACCGGCTGGACCGCGCGCAGATCGGACGCGTTTTCTCGACGTCGATTTCCGGCGCGATCGATTTCGGCGTGCAGATGCTGCAGCAGAGCGGTGTCAGCGCGTTGCGACAGGTGATCGACATTTCCGGTGACGGGCCGAACAACACTGGCCGGATGGTGACGTCCGCGCGTGACGACGCGCTCGACCTCGGCATCGTCATCAATGGCCTGCCCTTCATGCTCAAGCGGCCGACCGGCTTCGGCGACATGCCGGATCTCGACCATTACTTCGAGGACTGCGTGATCGGGGGGCCGGGCGCATTTCTCGTGCCGATCCGCGACCGGAACCAGATCGCCGAGGCGACGCGGACCAAGATCATCCGGGAAATCGCCGACGATCGGAGCCCCCATCCGCTGGTCTGGCGTGCGCAGGGGCGGGAACTGTCGAACTGCCTCATCGGCGAGCAGCAGCGGCGCCGGCAGTACGGGCCGTAAGGACGTCGAAGGCGGCGTAAGCTTGAGAATTCCGGTGGCTGAGGCGACACTGCGGCCTGATCGATTCCGGCCGCACCGCGCATGTCCCTCGACGCCATCGACCCCGTTCGCCGCCTGCCTTCGGTCGAATGGCCGACGGTCGCGCTGTTCGGCGTCATCTATGCGTCCTGGCTCGGCCTGACGCTGTTTCATGACGCACTGCCGCTTTGGCTGTGGATTCCGCTGGCGGCCTGGACCGCGGCGTGGTGGGGCTCTGTCCAGCACGAGGCGTTGCACGGCCATCCGACCCGCCACCGGACGGTCAACACTGCGCTGGCGACGCCGCCGTTCTGGCTATGGCTGCCCTTCGAGAGCTACCGCTCGTCTCACCTGACTCATCATCGCGACGAGAGATTGACCGACCCGCTCGACGATCCCGAAAGCCGCTACTGGACGCCTGAGGGGTGGCGGGAGCTCGGACCGCTGGGCCGGCGCCTGGTGGAGCTGCAGTCGACGCTGCTGGGACGCCTGATCATCGGGCCAGCCTGGTCGATCGGGCATTTCTGGAGCCAGGAGTGGCGCAAGATCATGGCCGGCGACGCCGCGGCGCGACGGGTTTGGAGCTGGCACGCGGTCTGGGTCGCGGCGGTGCTCGTCTGGGTGATCGGCGTCTGCGGCATGCCGCTTTGGAAGTATCTGATCGGCTTCTTCTATTGCGGGACGGCGCTGGCTCTGGTGCGCTCCTTTGCGGAGCACAAGGCGCGGGACTCCGTGGAGCAGCGGACCGCGATCGTGGAGAAGGCGCCTATTCTGGGACTTCTGTTCCTCTACAACAACCTGCACGTCGTCCACCACCGCTGGCCGACGCTGCCCTGGTACCGGATTCCGCAGATCTACCAACAGCATCGCGATGCGGTGCTCACCTCAAACGCCGGTCTCGTCTATCGCGGCTATGCCGAGGTTTTCTGCCGCTTCCTGCTGCGGCGGCACGACGATCCGGTGCATCCGCTCGGACGGGTTCCAACCCGGGAGGCTCAGCGGGGAAGCGGGTAGCCGGCGGCCTTCGCCTCGCGGTCCCATGCGAGGGTGGTGGCGAAGGCGTCCCGGGTGACGGCGGCGAAGCCGTCGATCAGAAGCACGTCGCGCAGCTGCGCGAACCACGGTCGCCCGGCCGCAGCGCAGAACGCGGAGCGCAACCGCGCAACGTCGCCCGCAGGCATGCGCGGCGCAGCGACGAAAGCCGGCATCGGCGCGAGATCCGTCGACCCCACAACCCGTACATGTGCCGTCAGCTCCGGCTTGTGCCGGGCGATCAGCGCGTGCCAGTAGGCGTCGAGCGGCCCGACATCGATGCGCCCCTCGACCACCGCGTCGAGGACCGCCCGGGCCGTCACGAGATGGCCGACCATCTCGCGGTAGAGGTATGGCCGCTCCGGAGTGACATGCTCGAGCAGATGGTGGCGGAAGGCGTTGAAGCCGGAATGCGAGTGCTCGACCGTCCATCCGGCCCGGTGGCCGAACGTGTCCT
>JAIYAB010000263.1 GCA_027489275.1 Hyphomicrobiales bacterium | reverse complement strand
TGCGGCCGACGAGGCGCAGATAGCCGGCCAGCAGGCGGCCGAGGGCCGCCTGTACCGGCGCCGCGCGCCCGATCCGCTTCAGCATGGGGGAACGGCCTGGATCAGGTGCGCTGGCCGGGCGCCGACTCGGCGGTCGAGCCCGGCTCGAGCAGGCGATGGAGGTGCACGATGAAATAGCGCATGTGGGCGTTGTCCACCGTCGACTGGGCCTTCGCCTTCCAGGCCGTATGGGCGCTGGCATAGTTCGGGAAGACACCGACGATGTCGAGCCTGGAGAGGTCGCGGAATTCGGTGCCGCCGAGGCTCACCAGTTCGCCGCCGAACACGAGGTGGGGAAGCTGCTTCGTCGTCATGGTCTCTCTCTGTCCTCGGCTATGAAGGCGGGCGGACCCGCCACGGTCAGACGGTCAGGCTGCGGCCAGCGTTCCGGCGAGGCGCCGGGCGAGCGTCTCGCTGCCGGCCGCCAGGGGTTCGTGGTGGGTGATCGTGCGGTTGTAGCGCGGCTGCGATCCCGACGCGCCAAGGAGCGTCGCGCCCGCGCCGAGCAGGATCGCGTGCGCGGCGGCGATGTCCCAGTCGTGCGCGCTGTTGCTGGCGATGCCGGCGTCCAGCGTGCCGTCGGCGACCCGCACGAGACGCAGCGCCAGCGAGCGCAGACGCGGCCCGCGCCGTACCGCATGGGCGCCGCCCGCCAGCGCGTCGATCACGGGCGCCGGCCCGGCCACATGCGCCTGCGAGAGATCCTCGCGGCCGCTCGCGGCGATGGGACGGCCGTTCAGGCGCGACACGTCGCCCGGCTCGACCTCGAACATCTCGCCGGTCACGGGCACGTGGACGAAGCCTGCGAGCGGCCGGCCGTCCACCGCGATCCCGATCGCGACGGTCCAGTCGACGTCGCCGCGCGCGAAGGCGCGGGTGCCGTCGATCGGGTCGACCACCCAGACCACGCGCCGGCCCAGCCGCGCGCGCGTGTCGGCGGTCTCCTCCGAGAGCCAACCATAGTCCGGCGCCGCGGCCAGCAGGCGGTCGCGCAGGAACGCGTCGACCGCGAGGTCGGCCTCCGTCACCGGTGAGCCGCCGGCCTTGAAATTCACGGCCGCCGCCGTCTGCGCGCCTTCGCGGAACCAGCCGAGTGCGAGGCGGCCCGCTTCCCGCGCGGCGTCGCGGGCCGCGGCCGTGACGCGGGCAGGAATGTCGGGCGAGGCAATGGGCATGCGCGGGTCCGGGGCTGAGCGTCGACTTCTAACGCCGATGCTGCAGCGCGGCAAGCGACGACTGGACCCACAGGTACAAGAAGCGGGTAAGGAAAACATCGATTAACGAGCAGGTTACAAGTGCTTAACCACCGCGCTTAAGCGTTCAACGTCATGATGTGGGGAAGATGCCTCCCGAACTTCGGCGACGAATGCCGATCCTCATCAGGGAGACGTCGAGCATGCGCTGGAGCGAGCGCGACAGGTCCGCGGCACGCGGCGGTCGGATACTCCGCAAGCCGAACCGCGACGTGGGCGCGCCGACGACGGCCGCGCTCCGGCCCGCCATCGGCGTGACCGCACCCGTCCCCGGCGCGAGGACATGGGCCGGCTACGGGCCCATGGCCGCCGGCGCCACCGTCGCGCGCGGCGCGCTCGGGGTGATGCTGAGCCGCAAGGAAGGGCTCGACGGCGCCGATTGCTACGAGGTGTCGATTGTCTTCGCGGAAGGCCGCACGCCCACGCCCATCCTGTTCGCCGTCGACGACAGCGACGTCGTCGCGCGCTGGCGGCGCTATGCCGCCGATCTCGGCCTGCCGATGATGATCGAGGATGCCGCCGGCACCAGGCTCGCGCCCTGGGGGCAGATCGGCCGGGTTTCGCTCGGCGAGGTTCGCTTGCGCCGCCGCAGCGCCGCCGTGGCGCGTCGTCGCCCTCTTTTCCTCACGCGCCGCCGCATGGGACTGCCGGTCGCCGCCGGCGGCTGATCACGCCGCGCGGGCGATCGCGTCCAGCGCCAGCCCCACGAAGAGGATCAACCCCGCGTCCCGGTTCGAGCGGAACAGCCGCAGCGCGCCGTTCTTGTCGTTCGGGTCGATCCGCCGCACCTGCCACAGGAGGTGCGTGCCGAAGGCCATGAGGCCCAGATGGGCGATCACGCCCGCGCCCGCCCCCCGCAGCGCCAGCGCCAGCGCGACGAGCGTGGCAAGATAGAGCAGGCCAACCGCGTCCCGCGCCCGCGCGCCGAACAGCCGCGCCGTCGAGCGGATGCCGACGACGGCGTCATCGCGCGCATCCTGGATGGCGTAGATCGTGTCGTAGCCCATGGTCCACAGGATGGCCGCCGCATAGAGCGCGAAGGCCGGCCAGGCGAGGCTGCCGAACAGCGCCGCCCACCCCATCAGCGCGCCCCAGGCGAAGGCGAGACCCAGCACCGCCTGCGGCCACGAGGTGATTCGCTTCATGAACGGGTAGATCGCCACGAAGATCATCGAGGCGAAGCCGGTGGCGATGGCGAAGGGGTTGAAGCTCAGCAGCACCGCGAGGCCGACGAGGCACTGCGCCACGACGAAGACCGCCGCCTGCCGCGGGGTCACCTGCCCGGCAGGGATCGGCCGGTTGCGCGTGCGCTCGACCTGCGCGTCGAGGTCGCGGTCGACGAGGTCGTTGTAGGTGGAGCCCGCCCCGCGCATGGCGATGGCGCCGATGAGGAACAGGACGAGGTGCGCCGGGTTCGGCCACGGCGCCCCGGCGGCGATGGCGGCGAGCGCCGCCGACCACCAGCACGGCAGCAGCAGCAGCCACCAGCCGATCGGCCGGTCGATTCGGGCAAGGCGGAGGAAGGGCCGCCACGCGGCGGGCGCGAGGCGGTCGACGATGTTGCCGGCAGGGGCGTCGGGGACGGGAACGTCGCGCGCGGCGCCCGATCCGGCGCCCTGCGTCACAGCGCGCCCGACGGCATGCGAACCGGGCCGCCGACGATGCCGTCGCCGCCGCCCAGCAGGCCGGGTCCGCGCTGCTGCTGCGAGCGCGCGGCTTCCTGCATCTTCTTCTGCTCGGCGGCGACCTTGCAGGCCTGCGTCCTGGCCTGCGCGACCTTCGGCTGCTCGGCCTTCAGGCCCGGCAGCACGGCGTCGGGCACGTGGCACCACGAGCCGTTGCGCTCGATCTCGGGGATCGTGTCCGCGATTTTGGCCGAGAGCTGCTGGAACACAGCGCAGAACTGCGCCGGATCCTTCTGCTTCTTCGCGTTCATCGCGTTCAACCGCTGCAGCAGCGCGCCGCGCTCCTGCATCAGCTTCACGAGAGGCTTGCAATCCTCGGCCTGCGCCGCCGCCGGCCGCGACGCCAGGATCGGCATCGCCAAGGCCGCGAGGAGGATCCATGCAGCGCTTCCGAACCCGGTCTTGCCGGAGGTCTTCGTCGTCATCGCCATCGTTCCGCTCACCGCAATTTCGCAATGCCATACAGAAATAGTGCTGCGCCGGCAATGTTCTGCCCCGCAGCCCCTTGGCATCCGCACCTGCGACACACTATCCACGGGAAAGCGGCCGAATTCCGGCCCGGGCGTCGTCGCAGCCGGACCGGCGCGGCCAGGACCACGCAGGACGGGGGCTCGTCGATTGGCCGCCTACGACTTCAAGGCCCAGCGCCTGTTCGTCGACGCGCCGCTCGCCGCGGGAGGCGAGGTGGCGCTGGCGCGCGAGCAGGCGCATTACGTGCTCAACGTGCTGCGCCTCGCCGCCGGCGATCCCGTGCTTCTGTTCAACGGACGGGACGGGGAGTGGCTGGCCCGGGTCCGTCCCGCCGGCAAGCGCGACGCCGCCATGGCGCTGGAACGGCGGACGCGGGAGCAGACGCCGGGGTGCGACCTGCACTACCTGTTCGCCCCGCTCAAGCAGGCTCGCCTCGACTACATGGTGCAGAAGGCGGTGGAGATGGGCGCGGGATCGCTGCGCGCGGTGATCACCCGCTACACCCAGGTCTCCCGCGTCAACGGCGACAGGCTGCGCGCCAACGCGATCGAGGCGGCCGAGCAATGCGGCGTCCTCGGCGTCCCGGAGGTTCTGCCGGAGGCGCGTCTCGACGCGGTGCTCGACGCGTGGCCGGCCGGGCGACTGCTCGTGTTCTGCGACGAGGATGCGCCGGTCGCCGATCCCGTGGCTGCGCTCTCGGGCGTGCCCCGCGGGCCGATGGCGGTGCTCGTCGGACCCGAGGGCGGCTTTGCCCCAGAGGAGCGCGAGCGGTTGCTCGGCGTTCCGAATGTGCTGCGCCTGTCGCTGGGACCGCGCATCCTGCGCGCCGACACGGCGGCCGTGGCGGCGCTGGCCCTCGTGCAGGCGGTCCGGGGCGACTGGACCGGATCGGGAGACCGAGCGTGACGCAGGACGATACCCCGGACGCACCACGGATCGTCAGCCTGCGGGGCCGCCGCTTCGCGGTCGCCGACGACAAGCCGACCTTTTGGGACCGCGCCGAGGCGGGCCGGTGGGAGCCGGAGACCCTGGCCGCCCTGGAAGACGCCGTCTCGCCGGGCTGCACCGTCCTCGACATCGGCGCCTGGGTCGGTCCGACCGTGCTGTTCGCCGCTTCGCTCGGAGCGGCGCAGGTGGTGACCGTCGAGGCCGACCCGCGGGCCCTCGACCTGCTGCGCGGCAACCTTGCCGCCAATCCGGATCTGGCTGCACGCGTCACTCTGGTCGCCGCCGCCGCGTCGGCCGCGCCTGGCCCGGTCCGCCTCGGCGCGGCGCGCAAGCGCGGCGACAGCATGAGCAGCGCGCTCCTCGCCGGCGCGGCC